>DYNR01000514.1 GCA_020720945.1 Chthoniobacter flavus
TTTTTGAATGATTGGGTCAAAAAGCGCATCAAAAAATTCTTCGGACAGGATGCGGAGAGGTGGAGGGCGGGAAGTCATGCCTCCGCACTCCAAGACTCTTCGCGACTCAAGAAGACGGTTTCGCTGTTGTGGTGGTTTTTGCGGTTTTGACAGTTTTTGTTGGCTTGCTCTCCGGCTTTTTCCCCGCAGTTTTTTTCTCTTTTTCGCTCTTTGTTTTTTGCGCTTTTTGCGCTTTCGCAGGGGCGGCGGTTTTTTTCTTTATTTTCGGAAGTTTTTCGGGGGCAGGAGGTTGGGCTGGAATCGCAGGTTCTTCTGCGGCGAGGGGAGGCGGGTCGTCATCGAGGTTAATTCCAAAAATATCGCCAATGGAATTTTCTTCGATGGTTTTCCTGCGTTTGCCTGTTCCCGCGATCGCTTGGACGGTTTCGGTGGAGGAAATCAAATCGGAGACTTCGACTCCGCGCAGGAGAAAGAGCAACTCGGGGGAGGCATCGAGTTTTGCCCCGAATCCGTAAAGCGTCGCAGCGATGTGCTTGCAGACATCCGCCCAGTCCGGGCAACTGCAAAAGAGTTTGATTTCGCTGGGACTGGGGAAAAGCCCGTTTTCGCGATCCGCGACGACCGCCATGATTTCGTCGGAAATTTTCCCTTGCAAGAGTTCGATGAGCGAGCCGATTTTTCCGCGACAACGGCTTTGGATTTCTTCCCATTTTTCTGGCGGGAGAGGAGCAATTTGAATTGTTTGGCGGTAGAGGGAGGAGCCTTGGACGAGTGCGGTGATTTTGCCTTTTTCGACGGCGAGATGGAGGACGGAACCCGCGCGGAGATAAGTCCTGCCGCGGGGCAAGCGGTTTTCGTAATCGCTGTAAGATTCGAGGTGCTGGCACCAGGAACGCCCCCAAAAGCTCGTGGCGATTTTCATTTTGGATTGCAGCGGAGGCACGGGTTGGATTTCGAAGCCCTCCTCTTTTGCGAGTTTCGTGATTTGGGAATTTTTCGCGCCCGCTCTGACGGGGAGGGAGCGTCTTGGTTTTTTTTTGCTGCGGGAGTAGAAGGAATAATGTGCCATGGTGGGTTTTCGTTTTTCCGAT
>DYNR01000251.1 GCA_020720945.1 Chthoniobacter flavus
TCCTTCATCCTTCATCCTTCATCCTTCATCCTTCATCCTTCATCCTTCATCCTTCTCCCTTCTAAATTCTCACTTCCTCCCCCCCTCCCCCACACCAACAAAAAGGGCGACCCGTCACCGGATCGCCCTTCTCTTTTAGTTTTTCTTCAGAAGAAAAGACGCTTACGCACCGACCAATTCCTTGGCGGACGCAATCGTGTAATCCCGGTTCATCTTCGCAATGAAGGTCGCTGGAATATGCGCGGGGCAAACTGCTTCGCACTGGTAAAAGTTCGTGCAACCGCCGAAACCTTCCTTGTCCATTTGACGAACCATGGCGAGCACGCGGGTATCCTTTTCCGGCTTCCCTTGCGGAAGCAAGTTGAGATGGCTGACCTTCGCCGCGACAAAAAGCATCGCCGAGCTATTCGGGCAAGCCGCCGCACAGGCACCGCACCCGATACAAGCCGCCGCATCCATCGCCTCATCCGCAAGGCTTTTTGAAATCGGCGCAGAGTTCGCCTCGGGGGCAGAACCCGCCCTCGCTGTAATGAACCCGCCCGCTTGGATGATGCGGTCGTAAGCCGAACGATTGACGGACAAATCCCGGATGATCGGGAAAGAACCGGCTCGGAATGGCTCGATGTAGATCGTCGCACCGTCTTCGAACTTGCGCATATAAAGCTGGCAAGTCGTCCCGATGCCGGGCCCGTGCGGAACCCCGTTGATCGTCATGCTGCACATCCCGCAAATTCCTTCGCGGCAATCGTGGTCAAAGGTGATCGGCTCGATTCCTCGGGCGATCAAATCCTCGTTCACGATGTCAACCATCTCCAAAAACGATGCCTCGTCAGGAATGTTCTTGGCTTCGTATTCCTCCAGTTTTCCCGGAGATTTTGCGTTCTTTTGACGCCAGACTTTGAGGTGAAAATTCATGAGTCTTTATCCTTTCCTATTATTTATAGCTTCTCGTTGAGGGTTTGATGAACTCGTAGTTGAGGTCTTCTTTCAGCAGTGTCGGCGGTTTGTTTTCCCCGCCGTATTGCCAGCAACCCACATAGCTGAAGTCCTCGTCGTTGCGCAATGCCTCGCCGTCTTCGGTCTGGTGTTCCGAGCGGAAGTGACCGCCGCAGGACTCCTCGCGGTTGAGGGCATCGCGGCAAAGCAACTCGCCGAATTCCATAAAATCGGCAACGCGCCCCGCCTTTTCCAAGGACTGGTTCATCGTTTCTTGTTCGCCCAAAACCCGGACATCCTTCCAGAAATCTGCACGGAGGTCTTGGATTTCTTTGATCGCTTCGGTGAGCCCTTCTTTGGTCCTCGCCATCCCGCACTTGTTCCACATGATGTGACCCAAATCGCGGTGGAAGGAATCCACGCTGCGCTTCCCGTTGATGGAAAGCAACTGCGCCGTGCGAGCTTTGACTTCTGCGACCGCCGCAGAGAACTCGGGACGCGCCACATCCACCTTCTTGCCAAACTGCGAGCTGATATACTCGCTAATGGTGTAAGGAATGACGAAGTAACCGTCGGCCAACCCTTGCATAAGAGCGCTCGCCCCGAGCCGGTTTGCACCGTGGTCGGAGAAATTCGCTTCCCCGAGAACATGGAGACCCGGAATGTTGCTGCTCAAATTGTAGTCAACCCACAGCCCGCCCATGGTGTAGTGAACGGCGGGATAAATACGCATCGGAACACCGTAAGCACTTTCGCCCGTGATGTTTTCATACATCTCAAACAAGTTGCCGTAGCGCTCTTCGATCTCGTGCTTCCCGAGGCGTTTGATCGCATCGCCAAAGTCGAGATAAACCCCCAACCCACCAGGCCCGACCCCGCGACCATCGTCGCAAGCCTCTTTCGCAGAACGAGATGAAATGTCACGCGGCGCAAGGTTCCCGAAACTCGGATACTTCCGCTCCAAGTAATAGTCCCTGGCATCTTCCGGGATATCCGATGGCTTCTTGCCGCAATCTTCCTTCCGCTTGGGAACCCAAACCCTGCCGTCGTTACGCAACGACTCGGACATGAGCGTGAGCTTGGACTGGTAATCCCCGCTGACGGGAATGCAGGTCGGGTGAATCTGCGTGTAGCAAGGGTTGGCGAAAAGTGCCCCCCTCTTGTGCGCCCGGTAAGTGGCCGTCACATTGCACCCTTTAGCGTTCGTGGAAAGGTAAAACACATTCCCGTAACCCCCGGTGCAAAGCAACACCGCATCGCCTGCGTGCGCCGAAATTTCTCCCGTGACCATGTCGCGGACGACGACACCCTTGGCGTGCCCGTCCACGATGACCAAATCGAGCATCTCCGTGCGGGGGAACATCTTAACCCCCCCTTGTGCAATCTGGTTGCTGAGTGCCTGGTAGGCCCCGAGCAAAAGCTGCTGCCCCGTCTGACCGCGGGCGTAAAAAGTCCGGGAAACCTGTGCGCCACCAAACGAGCGGTTGGCCAAAAGCCCGCCGTATTCCCGTGCAAACGGCACGCCCTGCGCCACGCACTGGTCGATGATCTGCCGGCTGACTTCCGCCAAACGGTAAACATTCGCCTCGCGTGCGCGAAAATCTCCACCCTTGATCGTATCGTAAAACAGCCGATAAACGCTGTCGCCATCGTTCTGGTAGTTTTTCGCCGAATTGATACCGCCCTGCGCCGCTATGCTATGCGCCCGACGCGGGCTGTCTTGGTAGCAGAAACACTTGATGCGGTAGCCCTGCTCGGCAAGCGTCGCCGCGGCAGAAGCCCCCGCCAAACCGCTCCCCACGACAATCAGCTCAAACTTCCGCTTGTTCGCGGGGTTCACCAGCTTGGCGTGGTCTTTGTATTCGGTCCACTTGCTTTCAAGCGGGCCCTTGGGAATTTTTGAATCCAATATCATAGTTTTATTGAAAGGGTTAGTGGAGTTTGACTATGCCGAGAAGAACGGTCACGGGAATGCTGACATACCCGCACCACAGGGTCCAAGCGATGATGGCACCAATCTTTTCGAGGCAAGGATGAATTTTCTTTGTCGTAATCCCGAGCGTCTGGAACAGGCTGGAAATACCGTGGCTCAAATGAAACGCCAACAGCGTCAACGCAACGATGTAAAACAAGCTGATCGGGACATTCTGGAACCCTTTGATCACCATGCTGTGAACATCCTTGACCGGCGTGCCATCGGCAAGCTTCGTCATCTCGTGGCACGCTTGCGGCTGCACCCACCCGAGGGTGAAATGCGCGAGGTGAAAAACCACAAAAGCGAAAACGATCAACCCCGTGTATTTCATCGTCCGAACAAAAACCGTTGAACCGATGTTGTTCTTGCAGATGTATTTAGAACCGCTCGCCGCATGGTTTTCAAGCATGAGCAACACGGTGAACCAAATGTGCGTGAGAAACACGGCCAAAAGCCCCAAACGAATCACCCACAAAAGCGGGCCGAGCGACTGGAGCTTTTCCGCGTAGATGTTGATTGCGTCTGGCCCCAAATACAGGGTGAAATTCCCTATGAGGTGCCCGAAAAGGAACATCACGAGAAGCGTGCCCGTGAGTGCCACGACTGTCTTTTTTCCTATATTGGAAAAAATCCACCGAAGAATCGGCAGATTCACCAATCCATTTTGCGAAGTTATTGTGCTAGTTGCTGACATAAGCAACCGTCTTCTCTGATATAACGGCGAAAATTGCAACAACAATTCTCACTTTTTTTCCTTCCCCATTTCCACCCCTCCACCAAAACCAAACCTCAAAAAAATAATGCTAGACTCCAAGGCAAAAAGCCCATAGCC
>DYNR01000252.1 GCA_020720945.1 Chthoniobacter flavus
AAGTCGTGCCTTCCCGTCCAGAGCGGAATCATGCTTCCGCACTCCAAGGGTTTGCGACTCAAGGAGGAGGGGACCGCGGGAGGTCACTTTTTTTGCAGCCATTTTTTGACGGACAAGAAGAGGTCGTTTTGGTCGATGGGTTTGGTGATGCAGGCATTCATCCCGCATTCCAAGCAATGGGCGCGTTCGTCCGCCGTTGCGTGCGCAGTGACGGCGAGGATAGGGATATTGGGCTGGCGGACGGGGGAGTCTTGCTCGCGGATGAGTTTTGTCGCCTGGAACCCGTTCATCACCGGCATGGTGCAGTCCATTAAAACCAGGTCAAAATCCCTTTCGCTGAGGGCTTGGATCGCCTGCATCCCATCGTTGCAGAGTTCCACGGAGTAGCCCCAGTGCTCCAGTTGCATTTTACAAATTTTTTGGTTCACTCGGTCATCGTCCACGAGCAGGATGCGGGCATTCGTTTCGAGTTGAGAGTTTCCTGATTGGGAGGTATCCGATTGTTCTGCCGGGGTGGATGCGGGTTTGTGGAATTGGGCGGTGAACCAGAAAGTTGAGCCCTCGGATTCTTGGCTGGTCACGCCGATTTCCCCCGACATGAGGGCGACGAGTTTTTTGCAGATCGCCAGACCTAGGCCCGTGCCGCCGTATTTTTGTGAAGTGCTGCCCTCTGCTTGCTCGAAGGGCTCGAAGATGCGGGCGAGCTTTTCTTGTTTGATGCCGATGCCGGTGTCGGTGACGGCGAAGTGGAGGGAAACGGAATCGTTGAGGTTTTCGTGCAAGCGGACATCGAGTTTTACGGAGCCGGAATCGGTAAATTTGATGGCGTTGCCAACGAGATTCATGAGGAGTTGGCGCAGGCGAAACTCGTCTCCGATTAGTTCGGCGGGGATTTTTGGATCGATGGAAGCCTCGATGGAGATGTTTTTTTGGCGGGATTGGCCGGAGAGGAGGCTCATGGAAGAATGGACCAGCGAAGCGACCGAAAACTTTGTGCGGTAGAGGGTCATTTTTTGTGCTTCGATTTTGGAGAGATCCAAGATGTCGTTGATCAGGTTCAGGAGGTGGTTGGCAGAAAATTTGACGACATCGGCAAACTCCCGTTGGTCATCGGTGAGTTCTGACATGATGAGGAGGTCCGCCATTCCGATAATCCCGTTCATGGGAGTGCGGATTTCGTGGCTCATGGTGGCGAGGAACTGGGATTTTGCCTGGTTTGCGTCATCGGCCGCCTGTTTTGCCTCGCGGAGGCGGTCGTTCATTTCCTTGAGGGCGATTTGGGTTTTGACGCGGCTGATGAGTTCGGCGCTGCGGAACGGTTTGGTGATGTAATCGGCTGCCCCCATTTCAAAGCCGCGGACCAAGTCTTCCGTTTCGCTTCTGGCGGTAAGAAAAAGGATGGGGATGTGGGAGAGCGCGGGGTTTTCCTTGAATTTTTTGCAGACTTCGTAGCCCGTCATGCCCGGCATCATGATGTCCAGGAGGACGAGGTCGGGCGGGGAGACAGCGGCGGATTCTAGGGCTTGGGAGCCTTCGGTGGCAAAAGCGAGGTCGCAGGGGAGGCTTTGCGAGAGGATTTCCCCGACGACTTGGAGGTTGGGGACTTTGTCGTCAACGACCAAGATATTCGCTTTTTTTTTGGGGTTTCCGAGTGGGGTTGCCATGGTGTTTTCAGTTCTCTTTTGCACTGTTGATACTCTCAAAAATGCGCTCAAACAAGGCAATCATTTTTTCGATTTCAAATTTTCTGGCGGCAGAAAGGAGTTCGCGTCCCGTGTCGCGGACGGTGGGGGCGTTTCGTTCGCCGCCGATTTGCTCCATCATTTCGGCGAATTGTTTGACGGCGGTCATCCGCATTGATTTGCGGGCGGAACTGCAAGCTTCGCCCAGTCCCGCGTCCCAGACTTGCAAGATTTTTTTGTAGTCCGTGCGGAGGTCTTCTGGGAGGGTTTCTGGGAGAGCGGGATGGGAAGCTGCTTTTTTTGCGTGGTGGTGGGGGAGGTGGCGGGAGAGGGTGGAGACGAGGAGAGTCAAGGAGACAGGCTGGACGAGAGTGTCATTGGTGCCGCTGTTTTTTGGCATATTGGCAAGCGTGGTTTCGGCTTCGGCGAGGGCGATGAAAGGGGTGGAGGCGAAGGGGGAATTGCGCAAGTGGTCGCGCAAGGTATCGCCGTTCATGCCTTTCATATTGTCGGCGATGAGGAGAAGGTCGGGGGTGTGTTTTTGGATGAGGGCGAGGGCCTGGAATCCGTTGGCAGCTTCGATGACATCGATGCCGAGCTGTTCGAGGTGGATGCGCAAGAGGTCGCGGTTGGTTGCAATTTCTTCAGCGATAAGGACTTTTGATTTTTCGAAAACGATATCGAGCCCGAAGCTTCCGTCGGGGAGGTAGAAGGATTCCGGGGTTTCGGGCAGGCGGGTCAGGGGCAGTTGCAAAGAAAAGCGGGAGCCTTTTCCGGAAGGGGAGTCCGAGACGGAGATGGAGCCGCCGAGGAGTTCGGCGAGTTGTTTTGCGATGGCGAGGCCTAGGCCCGTGCCCCCGTAGATGGCGTGGTCGAGGTCGGGGGCTTGGACGAAAATCCCGAAGATGTCTTGGCGGATTTCTTCGGGGATGCCCGGTCCGGTATCGGTGACGGAGAAGAGAAGGAAAGGTTTGTCCTCGTTTTTTAGGGAAGGGGTTTCGACGCGGATATCGACGGAGCCGGATTTGGTAAATTTGATGGCGTTGCTGGTGAGGTTCACCAAGATTTGGCGCAGGCGTTGTTCGTCGGAAAAGAGGAAAGCCGGGACGGTTTCGTCCGCCGCGATGCGGAAGTCGATGCCTTTTTCTTTTGCTTTTCCGGCAAAGAGAATGCGGACATCTTCGAGGAGAACCGGGAGAGAAAAGGGCGCGTTTTTTGGGCGCATGAAGCCGGATTCCGCTTTCGAGAAGTCCAAGATATCGTTGAGCAGATGGACGAGGGAGCGGGCGGAGCGGACGATGCGGTCCGCCTGTTCTTTTTGCTGGCTGTCTTGGAGAGAGAAAGAAAGGATGTCGGCGAAGCCGATGATCGAGTTCATCGGGGTGCGGATTTCGTGGCTGATGTTGGCGAGGAACTCGGATTTTGCTTTGCTGGCGGCATCGGCTTTTTTTGCGAGTAGGCGGGCTTTTTCCACGGAGGCTTGGAGTTCCGAGTTAGCGAGTTCGAGCTGTTCTTTTGAGACGCGGATTTTTTCTTCCGCATCGTGCCGTTCGGTGATGTCAACGGCGAGGAGGAAGAGGGCGTCCGCCTCGTTCGTCCAAGAAATTTTGCGGGAAGAAACGCGGTAAATCCTGCTGTTTTTCATTTTGATTTCCCAGACCAGAGACTTCGGGCATTCGCCGGTTTTTTGCAAAACCTCGTCGCAGAACTCGCAAGGGACATCGTTGCCGAAGAGCTGGGAGTAGCAGTTTTTGCCGACGACTTCTTCCGAGTTCCAGATCGTTTTGAAGGCGGCGTTGGCGTAGAGGATGGTTTTATCCCGGAGGTCGAGGACATAGATTGGCTCGTTGATTCCTTCGAGCAAGTTGGTCAGGCGCTGGTGCTCGTTGCGGAGGAGCATTTCCGCTTCTTTGGTGGCGGTGATGTCGCTGTGGGAGCCCGCCATGCGGTAGGGTTTTCCTTTTTCATCGCGGAGGGCGGCACCGCGTCCGAGGATCCAGAGCCAGCTTCCATTTTTGTGGAGGAATCGAAATTCCACGCGGTATTCGG
>DYNR01000026.1 GCA_020720945.1 Chthoniobacter flavus
CCAACTTTCCCCACCTCAAATCGGCTTCGTTCAACAAGGCGGTGGACTCAATGCGCTGCCGCGCGTGAGTCACCTTTGATATTAGCCCAAGTAGACCGAGAACCTCACAATGATCAGCGACAAAGAAGGAAGCTTGCTCTGTGATTTTAGTGCCCACCTTGCTCAAGGGCGCCAACTTGCGGTGATGCCAATAGCACGCACCCATTTAGATTGGTGCGTGCTCGAATACCCTTCGGAAGTTACGTTTTACCCCGAAGGAACGGTGGATTTGGAGGAGCTGAATATTCACGAGAATTCCAAGAATAGCTCGCATCAGGCGGAGTGTGTTTCCGCTCTTTCTGGTATTAACATTGATATTCTCAATAGCCATAACCTTGTAGTCTTTCCGTTCGACATTGATTGGGTCCAGTTCCGAAATAACTCCTTCCGGGAGAACCTTGATCTTATCCGTCGTCTGTCGGAGTATGTTGATAAGACCTGCTTTGATTTTGTCCGCTACCGATTGTGTGGTCTTTTCACTGATGGTGACCCTACCCACTGTCTTCCTGGTCGTCCCGGCCAGATCAACTCTAATCACATGATGGCAGGAGCGATGCTATATGATCCTAACGAGAAGCAGGGATTTGTAATCGGCGGGGATGCCTTCACGCATATCGTTACGCGAGGCATGGGGCTTCCGTTAGAGAGTATTGACCATGATCAATTTCCTAAAGACGGCGAAGTCGGGAACATTGTCCGGCACAGTTTGTCACTTTACGGAGCGATGATTGAGGCTCAGACACCAAGCTCAATGTTCATTCAGGCCCTAGCACTGCTCGAATTTCTCGCATTCCCTGACGACTACCAAACTTTCAAAGAGGTCAAGAAGGTAATTGCGAGATATGTTGCTCGAAGTGCTAATGATTACAGCAGAATCATCGAGAGATTCTTTGAGTTGACCGGCAAGAAAGACGAGAACACCGGGAGAATCATCGGCTACCGGACAAGACTCGTTCACATGGGAGACCGGCTTGAAGACATCGTTCCCGACGCAAGCAAGAGATTGGAACTTATAGTGGAACTAGATGGCTACATTCGATCAGTAATCGATCATATGAACGCACACTCAGCCTTGATGCTCGATGAATACATAGAGAGAAGAAATCAACTCGATGACTGGAAGAACAATTATCGACAACCACGATAAAGAAACCAGGCTAACAATGGTGCTGCGGGGGAACGGGGTCAGGCTGGTAATTGTGACTACAAGGGCTTCTTAGATTGATAAAGATGGATTGCGGACTGAAACTTTGCTGCCCGTTGAGCAACGACGATCTCCCCTTCTAAGCAAAAGTGCGGAAATGGGGTCATGGATTTTGCATAATCCGTTGATAATCAACGCTAGCAAAAAAATAACTGCGGTGCTTGGGTTAGCGGGAGCGGCGGGGGGATGGTGGGCAAAGGGGCCCTGGCGAATAGGGGATCTGGTAAGGGGAATAATAAACGGGCGGCACGAGGATGGTGGAGTTTTTTTGCACCGTCGTCCCTTCGCTTTGCTGGATGGATGTGACGATGCCGTTTTTTGCCGTCACTTCGATGGTCCCGTCGGGCACTTTCACATACACCGTGCTGGTCGTCAGCCCCATGGGCGTGTTCACGACGGTTTGCTGCGGTATGTATTTGTAGTGGATGTATTCCCAAAGTTCATCGGAGTCTTCCGTGGTCGCCCTGCGGGTTGTTTTTTGTGGCTTGCCTAAACTTTGCCGGACTTCTTCCATCGTCATCCCGACGGCTATTTCATTCCGCTTGATCAAAGCGGCGATTTGCTTGCTCCGTTCGGCGGCGGCAGACAGGGAAGCGAGGAGTTCTGGCGTGATTCCTTCGATGGCATCCAAAGCAATCCACGCGGCGACTTGCCCTTGCTGGGCCTGCCCTCGGACTTTTGCTTGCTGTTCGCGAACGGCCAGAACTTCAACGGTTTGCGGGAAACGAAGCGTGCCCGCATAGCGGCTTTCCCCGGCATCGAAGTAAGAAATGGCGGCGTATTTCAGGGGCGAAAAAAACGGCTTTTCCGAAGCGTCGGAGAAATAGAATGCGCCGGGTTCGCGCAAGATGGGCTCGGCTCGGGCGGGCGGAGAAACGAAAACAAAAAAAGCGGATGCGAGCAGCGGAACGAGGGAAACGAGAGGACGAACCATGGGGGCAAGATACGCTGTAACGGGGTTTTGGGCAAGGGAGTTTCCCAGGGCAAAAGATGGAAAGGAGAGGGGGATTACGGGCAGGAGGCGACGGGTTCGGATGGATTTTCGGTGGGTTGCTCGTCCCCGGTTTTTTCGATGTTCCCGACGATGGTTGCGTTGGCGCAGGATGCCATGATGCACTGGAGCTCGGGGAACCATTCAAAAATCGGCCAGATCGTGAGGATGATGGCGACACCGGCGGCAGGCGGAAGATCCATCGGCACAAGGACATAGGTAATCATGGGGGCGATCGTGACATATTCGCCCGAGTCGAAGGCGCCGACGAGCGAACAGGAAAGAGCGATCAGCAGGCAGTTCCATGCGGTCAGTTGAACCCCGTAAATCTGTGCGACAAAAACGGTTGTGATGGCGAAGACGATGGCTGTCCCGTGCCGGTTGAGGACGGCGGAGAGGGGGATGGCGGAATTGAGCATCTCTTTGGGGTAGCCGAGGTCCGCCATTTTTTCCATTGTCATCGGCAAGGCGGAATCCGAGCTGGCGACAAACGCGACGGTGAAGGGCTCTTTCAGCGTGCGCCAAAGTTCTTTGGGAGTTTTGCCAGTCGCCCGGAGGAGCACCGCCGCATACAAAACTGCCATCAGGAGGAAACAGGCGAGATACACGATGACGATTGCCGACATTGCGCGGATGGCATCGGGGCCGACTTCGGATGCTTGATCTGCCAGAAGGCAACAGAGCCCGAGGGGTAAAAAGGCGAGAACCCAGTCGAGGATGCAGAGGAACATTTCGTAAACGGCGGCGAAGAGTCCGGCGGCGGTTTCCTTTGGGCGGTGTTTAACTTCGGAGAGTGCTGCGCCGAGCAAAATGGCCATGAAGACAACGGAGAGCAGGTTTTCGGAAGCGAGGGTATCGACGGCGTTTTCGGGGACGAAGTTTTTGATGAACCCCCAGACACCGGGTTGGACATGGTCGAGGGAGGAGGCTTTTTTTTCTAAGTTCGCCAGCGCATGGCCGATGAACTCCCGTTTTTCTGCGTCGGGGTTCAAAAATGGTGCGGCGGAAATCGCGGCGAATGTCCCGAGAAACCCCGCGATGAGCGTCCCGCACGCCAGCGTCGCAAGCGTGCGGCGAATGTATTTTTTCCCGTCGCCGGAACCGAGCAACTGGGAGATTCCCGTGACGAGCGCACAAAAAATGATGGGCGTGACCGTGAGGGTCAACAGCTTCATGTAGATTTCTCCCACCGGGGCGAGCATCGCCGCTAACTCTTTGAAATTCAATCCGATGAGCAATCCGAGAGCCGCTGCCGAAACGCATACCCACGGCTTCCTAGAAAGCCCCAACAAAAAAGCAAACAGCCCCGCGCGGGGTTCAGTTTTTTCTAGTTCCACGGTTCCTCCTTCCTGCCATCATCAACCACGCTGTCAAAAATCCGAGAAGCGGAATCCCTAGCGCCCCGAGTGCCGCAGGTGATATTCCCGACGGCGGAAGAGCCTGCCCGTCTCGCAGCGGATGCGCGGCGTTTTCCGTTGCGGCCTGGTGTTTGGGAATTCGCGCCTGGCGAGGGGAAGTTTCCGCAGCAAAGGAGTGGATGAGGGAGCCGTATTCCTTAAAAAGCTCTTTGGTCGAATCGGATCTCATGGCACGAGCGGCTTCGTCGGCGAGAGAAGCGAGAGTCGGCAGGTGGGGGTTGACGGCCAAAGCGATCCGCTCCTGGGAATCGGGGATTTTCAGAATGCGGAAATAAAGGTTTTGCTCGGGGCGGAGAATCATCGAGAAAAGGAAGGTGAAATCGTCGTCGAGGACGGCATCCACCTTGTGCGAAAGAAGCAGTTCGGAGGGGTTCTCGCCGGGAGCGTATTGGACGACTGTGGCGCGGGGAAACAGCAGCGGGAGTTGTTCCGCCACGGCGGAGCGGCTTTCCACGCCGATCTTGCAATCTTGCCGGTTGAACGCTCGCTCAAAATCATCGGTTCCCGATTTTTCTGTAATCTCAAACCCGCCAGGCAGGGGTGCATGGCGGTTGACAAGAAGGGCGTAAGAAAAAAGGGCATACGCCTCGCTGAAACGGACTTTTTGGAGCCCGTCGAAAGTCACGCGCAACCCGCTCGCCCCCATGTCGGCTTCGCCTGCCGCAACGGCATCCACCACCGCTTGCGAAGAGGCGTAACCGCGCCGCAAGTCGAACACTACCCCGAGCGTTTCCGCCAACATCTTCGCGATTTCGATGTCCGTCCCGGCAACGGTTTCGCCGCCAGAAACAAAGCGCATCGCTTCCGTCACCCCTTGGGTTTTTGCCCGCTCAAGAAAAAAAAACGGCGGGTTTTCTCCGGCTTTTTGGGCGACGACCAACGAGCCACGCGCTTTGATTTTTTGGATGTCGGGCAACAAGAAAAACGGTTCGTCGGGACGGTGCACAGGTAAGTCGTCTGCGGCGTAACCATTTGCGGCGAAAGAGAAAACAGCGGAGCAAACCCCGAAAACAAGCAGGGAGAGACACCGGAAAAGGACACGGGAAAACCGGGAGTTTGCCCCTGTTTTTCCCGTAAAAATTCCTCTTTCTGCAACCGTCATCCCTGCGCCCTTTTTCGCGTCAAAGCTTCCTCTCCATCTGCGTGGAGCGCAGGTGGATGGTTTTTCTTTCGAGGTTGTGGAAGCTCTCCAAAAACCGCACGGTCCCGCTTCTTGCGCGCATGAGAACGGAATGGGTTATCGCGGTAGAGCCCCGCACTTCCACCCCTCGGAGCAACGGGCTGTGGCTGATCCCCGTCGCCGCAAAAATAATGTTGTCTCCGCGCGCCAAGTCCTTCGACATGAACTGCCGGTCGAGCTTGTCGCCCCAACCCAAAGCGATCAGCTCCTGTTTTTCTTTTTCGTCTCTGGGCCAAATTTGCGACCGCATCCCGCCGCCCAAACAGCGTAGGCCCGCAGCCGAAAGCACCGCTTCGGGAGCACCGCCGATCCCCGCGTAGAGATTGATGTTCGAGGTCGCCATCGCGGGTGCCAACGCCGCAGTAATATCTCCGTCCACGATCATCCGCAGCGACGCCCCTTTTCTCCGGATGTCTTCGATCAACTGCCCGTTCCGCGGCCGATCCAACACGCACACAACGACATCCCGCACCTCTTTCCTCAAAATTTTTGCCGTTATATCGATGACATCCTCGATGGGGGCATTGATGTCCACGGGCAAGCTCGGGTCCAGTTTCCACGCGCGGCGCACTTCCAAGGGGTAGGCCAACTTCTTCATGTAAAAAGCGGGAATGTCCTGCATACAAGACTCCCCGCCGTCTTCCCGCAAGGCCGCCGCGATGCACGAAACCGAATTGGGCATCCCCTTGCTCACATTGGTCGTGCCGTCCACGGGGTCGAGCGCTATTTCAAATTCCGGCGAACCATCGCGCCAAGTCCCGACTTTTTCCCCTTTGAAAAGCCCCGGTGCCTCGTCTTTAATGCCTTCGCCGATAACAACTTCGCCCCGCATATCGACTAGGTCAAACATCCCGCGGATCGCATCGCAGGCGGCTTCGTCCGCCCGTTCCTTTTGGCCTTTGCCCAGCCATTGGAGGGTGTTGAGAGCGGCGATTTCCGTGGCGCGGAGGAAGTCGAGTTCCGCGTGGCGCTCGATGTCGTGGAAGTAAGTGGGGGTCCTGGGTAAGGGAGTTTCGTTCATCTTCTGCTTTCTGTTTTGTTGGGTTCTTTGTCTTTGTAGAATAAAATGCCTCGCGTTTTGAGGTTTGCTATCAATGCGCGAAGATCGTTTGCGACGGTTTCATCGGTGAGCAACATCCCGACCACGCCTTTTCCGCGGCGCGTTTCGAGCACGATTTTTCGCACATCGCCGGCTGCGCTTTGCACTTCCTTGGCCGCACCCGCCGCCGCCGCCATTGCCACTTTGCCTTCCGCCACCGCCCCTTCGGCTTCGGTCAGCACCGTCTTGATCCGCCCCCCCGTTTCCCCGACTAACTCGTCCAACTTTTTGCTCGTCTGCGCCAAAGTTTCCGAAGTCTCCTTAAAATTGTTCACCGCCGCGCCCGCCGCCTGCAATGTTTGTTCGGTCAAAAGCTGCTCTTCGATTCGCTTGACTGCGGCGTTGACCGATTGCGCCGTTTGCCGAATTTCCGCCATCGTCGCCCCGCCTTCCGCCGCCAGGTCGGCAAGCCCGCTCTCCGCTTTTCCTTGCACCGTCCCAGATGGCTTCACCGGCGGTCCCTGCTCGGCTTTTGGCGGTAGCGCGATATCGACGAACCGGTCGCCGAGCAACCCCGAACTCCCGATCGTAAAACGGGAATTCTCCGGGATTTCCACCTGGTCATAAATCTTCAAATTCACATAAACCCCTGTCCCAGAAGGCAAAATCGCCGGGCCTCCCGCCACCGAACCGACCTTCGCCCCCGCCATTAAAACATCCGACCCTTTCAGCAGGCCGTTGGCGTTCGGGTATTCTACGCGGATCTGGTAATAGCGCTTCAACCCGTCTCCCAGCTTGCCGAAATAAGTCACCAGCCCACCCATCAAAATCAACCCGGCCAGGGTGAATATCCCAACTCGTATCTGTATCTGCTTTTCTTGTTGCGGTGTCATGGCTTCCGTTCCCTCTCCGCTTGTATCGGTTTCCTGTCCCTCTGTCGATTCTTCTTCATAGCACGGCGTCGTTCGAGCGACCTTCCACAAAATCCTTGATCACCGGGTCGCCGGAAGCCATCAACTCTTCCACGCTCCCGCAAAAATAAATCTTCCCTTCTTCGAGCAAAGCCACGCGGTCTGCGATGAAACGGGTGCTGACCATATCGTGCGTAACCACCACCGAAGTGACATGCATCCGCCTCTGCAAACGGCGGATGAGACGGTTGATGCTGTCCGAAACAATCGGGTCCAGCCCCGCCGTCGGCTCATCGTAAAGGATCACATCGGGCGGCGAAATGATCGCCCGCGCCAACGCGACCCGTTTGCGCATCCCTCCGCTGAGGTTCACCGGCATCTTCGCGTCGTGCCCCCGCATATTGACCATCCCCAGAGCTTCGTCCACTTTCTCCGCCACCACCGCCTCGTCTTCTTCCCCGCGTTCGCGCAACGGAAACGCCACATTGTCATACACCGTCATGGAATCGAACAACGCCCCATCTTGGAAAACCATGCCCACTTTTTTGCGGACCGGTGCCATTTCCCGCTCGGTCAATGTCGTGATCTCGACCCCCTCGCACAAAACGGATCCCGAAAGCGGCAGCATCAGCCCGATCAAATGCCGCAAAAATACGCTCTTCCCCCCCCCGCTTTTTCCCAGCAACACCAGGGTTTCCCCCTTCCGTATATCTAGGGAAACCCCCCGCAAAATCCGTTGCTCCCCAATCGTTTGCACCAAATCTCGGACGCGGATCACCGCCTCCCCCGGCGCGGCAGGGACAAACTTTTTGGAAATGTCAGACATCGGAGCCAGCGGGGAAAAAAATGTTGAGCGCCATGGTCAAGAAAAAGTTCACAATCAGCACCGCCAAGGAACCGATGACTACCGCTTCGGTCGTGGCTCGCCCGACCCCCACGGCGCCGTTCTTCGCCTGCAAACCTTCCCGGCAACTGATGGTGACAATGATCAGGCCGAACACGAAACCTTTGACCAGCCCCATCAAAATATCGTCGCCGCCCGTGAAGCGCGACATGTTGGCGACATAGTAAGCCGTGTTCACATCCAAAACTTTCGTCGCGACGAGGAACCCCGAAAAAATCCCGGAGAAAATGCACTCTGCCACCAAAATCGGCATCGCAAGAAAAATCGCCAGCATCCGCGGTGCGACCAAGTAATCAACGGGACTGACCGCCAACGCCCGCAATGCGTCGATTTGTTGGGTCACTTTCATCGTCCCCAACTCGGCACTCATCGCCGCCCCCACTCGCCCCGCCACCATCAAACCCGAAAGCACGGGGCCAAGCTCCCTGCACATCGCAACCGAAACGACGGGCCCGACCGCCGATTCCATGTTCAAGTTCCGAAACTGGAAAAAGGTTTGCGCCGTGAAGACCGCCCCCGTAAAAGCGCCCGTCACTATCACCACCACTTGCGAGCGGTATCCGATCTCCCAAATTTGCGCCAAAACGAGCTTCCACCTCGCCCTGCCAGCAAAGACCGAAACCGCCGCTTCTTGGAACAAAAGAATCAGCTCGCCAAGGTAAGTCGTCGTCCCGATGGCGCGGGCGCCCAGCCAGCTAAAGAACGCCATTTCGTAGCTCCTTTCGCGGCGGCATCCGATCACCGGAAGTAATCAAACAGCTCCTCGCGCCCCGTCCAACGGCGGATGCGCAAAATGTGGGCGACGCGGTGGTGCGGGTGCAATGCGATGTAATTCCTCGAACCCGACCACAGGTATCGTTCGCCCGTGAGCAAGTCTTCGGCCTGGTAAGTTTCCTTTTCCAAAAAGCCGAAATCCTTGACGGGCACTTCGATATATCCGGTCTGCGGGTTCCACGGATCGAGCGACAAAATCACCAGAACGATGTTATCCTTGGCGGGCGTCGTTTTGCTGTAAAACAAAATTTGCTCGTTGTCGCACGCGTGAAATTCGAGGTTGGTGAAGAATTGCATCGCGCGGTTTTCTTTGCGGATGCGGTTGAGCTTGGTCACCGTGTCCTTGATGTTTCCCGGCGCATTCCAGTCGCGGCCTTTGAACTGGTATTTCTCGGAGTCCGTATATTCTTCCTTCCCTTCGACCGCCGCATTTTCGCAAAGCTCGAACCCGCTGTAAATCCCGTAAAGAGGCGAAAGCGTCGCCGCCAAAATCGAGCGGATCAAAAAGGCGGGCCGCCCTCCTTGCTGGAGAAAATACGGCAAAATGTCGGGCGTGTTCGGGAACAGGTGCGGGCGGAAGTAATCCGCCATCTCCGTGCGCGTCAACTCGGTAAAATACTCGGTCAGCTCGTAGCGCGTGTTTCTCCAAGTGAAATAGGTGTAGCTCTGGGTGAAGCCGACTTTCGCCAAAACCCGCATCATTTTCGGGCGGGTGAACGCCTCGCTCAAGAAAATCGTGTCCGGATACTTCGCGTGGACTTCTGCGATGACCCACTCCCAAAACGCCACGGGCTTCGTGTGCGGGTTATCGACACGGAAAATACGGACCCCGTGCCCGCACCAGAAAAGCAACACATCGCGCAACTCGTTCCACAGCTCTTGCCAGTTGTCGTTGTGGAAGTTTAGCGGATACACATCCTCGTATTTTTTTGGCGGATTTTCCGCGTATTTGATCGACCCGTCCGGGCGCTTGTAAAACCATTCGGGATGCGCCTTCACATACGGATGGTCGGGCGAGCAGTTGATCGCAAAATCCAGCGCGATTTCCATGCCGCGCTTGTGGATTTCCCCCACCAGCCAATCGAAATCTTCGAGCGTTCCCAGCTCGGGTGCCACATCGCAATGCCCGCCGCCGTTCACCCCCTGCCGGTTGTTCCCGATCGCATAAGGCACGCCCGGTTCTCCAGGCTGTGCGTGCAAAGAATTGTTCCTCCCCTTGCGGTTGCTCTCCCCGATCGGGTGGACGGGCGGAAAATAAATCACATCGAACCCCATGGCCTTCGCGTCATCGATCCTCCCCAAACAGTCGCGGAAGGTGGAACCAGAATCCGCTTTCCCTTCGGCGGAACGGGGGAAAAACTCATACCACGCAGAAAAACGCGCAGCTTTCCGCTCGACGCGAACTGCCAGAGGTGGAACCACTTGCGTCGATAGCGCACGATCCGGCCAGCTCGACATCAAAGCGTCTAAATCCCCGCTGTCGGCTACCGCCCGCGCCCCCGCCGGATTTTCTTTCTCCGCCAAAAGCTTCTTGGCGTAACTCTTCAATGCTTTCGCATCCGCCTTGTTTTCCGCCCGCGCTCCCGCCTCTTCGACGATCGCGACACCCTCCAAAATCTCGCTCTGCAAATCGGCGATCCCCGCGTCGTTCTTTTTGCGGTATTCCGCCCGCCAAGAGACAAACACATCGCCCCATGCCTCGATCGTGTATTCGGCGATCCCCGGTTGAACCACCGGAAAAACCCCCGTCCACCGGTCGTTGACCACCGGCGACATCGCGGTTTCTTGCCAGGCATCCGCCCCCGCCGCACGCCACTTCAACACGGCGCGCACGGTGTCGTGCCCCTCTTTGAAAATGTCGGCTTCTACGACCAAATCGTCGCCCTCGATGCGTTTGACGGGATACTTGCCCCCATCCAGGATCGGGGTGATGCGTTCTATTACTACGGAGTCAGGTTTTGGGTTCACAGGCGGAGTCTAGGATTTTGACAAAATGACCGAGCCCCTCGATGCGCGCAAGCACATTTGCGAGAGAGCGTTTCGCGGCCGGGACATGGCGGAGGAAGGCGGGCCGCCCGCACTTCAATCCGAGAAAACCGTAAGCTCCAAGTGCTTGCATCAGCCGTTGCGCCGCGCACCCGAGCAAAATTTCTTGGAAGTCTTGGCGGACATCCAACCCTTCGGATGCCGCCGCTTCGATGTAAAATTCGGAAAGCTCGTCCCTCTCCGCATCGTCTAAAACCACATACGGGTCGTAGAGCAAAGAAGCGACATCGTAATGCGGCAATCCGGGCCGCATCCCCTGAAAATCGATGAGCCATGCAGTAGCTTCGCGGATGAGGATGTTTTGGGACTGAAAATCCCTGTGGACTAAATAGCGGGGCAACCCGGCCAACCGTTTTGCCAGCGACAGCAAAGCGGGCGACGATGCCAGCGCCGCGACCTCTTCCCCCGGCAACCCGATCAACCCCGCGACACCGTGCTCAAAAAAATACTCCTGCTCCCAAAGATACAGAGTTTCGTTAAACTCGATCTGGAGCTTGAGCTGCGCCGTCGATGCCAGCCTCGTGGCGTGGGAATGGAGCTTGGCAACTTGCCGCAACGCAGACTGATATAAAGAGCGGCGCACCGGCCAAACCGAATCCCGGAACGACCACAAATCCTCTTCCCCCAAATCCTGCATCCAAATCAGGCCTTCCCCGGAATCGTGATGGTAAATTTTCGGGACATTCACCCCGCAGCGTTCAAGGAACCGGGCGATATCAACAAAGTGCAAGTTCTCTTCGCGGTGGTCGTTATACTTCGCAAAAATCATCGAAGTCTCGCCCATCTTGACGCGGTAATACAACCTTCCAGACCCCCCCTTGTCCAACGAGGAAACCTGGCACCCTTCTTCCCCGAAATCGGGGAAATAAGAACGGGTGTAATCAATGACATTTTCGGGGAGCATAGTCGTCGGCTTTTTCTTTGGTTCTTGAGAAATGCGATGTTTGCAAAAA
Organism: Chthoniobacter flavus; assembly: GCA_020720945.1. Lineage (GTDB taxonomy): Bacteria > Verrucomicrobiota > Verrucomicrobiia > Chthoniobacterales > DYNR01 > DYNR01. Next base: position 11,460 of record DYNR01000026.1, read on the forward strand.
AACGCTCAGATGTCGAGATGAACCAACGCCCCCTCCGCTTTTCTTCCGCCCCGCACCACGCAAGAGCGCAAGTCGCTGCCTGCCGCCACCTCCGCGCCATCCCACAACACGCTGTCCGCAAGCCTCGCCCCATCCCCGATTTTGCAGCCCTTTCCGACCGCGCAAACCCCTTCCACCCGCACGCTCTCCGGCACATCTCCCGCCACCGCCCGCAAAGGCTCACCAAACGGATACGCCAACTCCATCCCCTTGCCGCCCAACACCCTATGCGCTTCCAAATACGCATCCCTCCCCCCGAGATCCATCCACAGTCCCTCGTCGAGCACCACGCCGCCGACCGCGATGCCCGCCCGGATCATCGCCAAAAAAACCGGGATGACCGATGTGATTTCCTTCGGTGACAACCAGTGGTAAATCTCCGGGCTGACCGCGTAAATCCCTGTGAACAAATACGATGGCGCGCTGCTTCCGCCGAGGGTCTTCCGTATATCTTCCACCCTTCGCGTTTGCGGGTCGCACTGCACTTGGAGCGGTCCGCCCGACGAGCGCAAACCGAGAGTGACCGCGTTGCCGCTTTCTTTGTGGTGCCGGATCAGGGGCGCGAGCGGCAGGTCGGCTAGTATGTCGCCGTTGTAAACGAGCAGGTCGTTTTCTCCCGCCAAATCTTCGATGTTTTTCAAGCCGCCCCCCGTTTCGAGCAACACGGGCTCGTGCCGGAAAAACACGGGACATCCCCGGTATTCCGCCGTGTCTCCGTCCCCGCCAAAAACTTCTTTCCACTTCCCCGGACAATGGTGCGTATTCACGATGAAGCGGCGGAACCCCGCATCGATCAGATGGTCGAACGCGAAGGATGCCAACGGTTTATTGAAAACGGGAACGAGCGGTTTCGGGACTTCTTCGGTGAGCGGGCGCAACCGTGTCCCGAGTCCAGCCCCCAACAAAAAAGCGGTTTGCATGGTCGTTATTTTTTAATCAGCTTGAAATCGTCCAAGAAAACTTCGCCCGTTCCGGGAGCCAACTCGAACGCCAAAAAGAACTTGCAAACGGCCTTCGCCGCCTTGCCGTCGCTTCCGGGTTTGTTGAGCGCGGCGGAATTAAACCGCACGGTGAACTCCTTGCGGACTTCTGCCCAAGTCCCCCCGACCGAAAAATTCCAGCTCTCCTCCAACGCCTCGCTCTCCGTATTTTCTTTCACTTTCGCGCTGCCCCTCGCCCCGCGCTCGACCCGGTCTTCCCCGAGTCGCACCGTCCTGGCGACCGTCGCCATCCCGTAAGCCTTGGGCGCATTCCTCCCGCGCACACGGAAACTCAACTGGTAAGTCGCCCCGACTTCCACGCTGCTTTCGGCGGCCGGCGCCACCCCGAAAAGCTGCGGCGGAGCCCCCGCTTCAAACGGGTTTGTCCCCGTGTTTTTCAATGCGTTTTGCGGCTTGGCTGCCGCCCCCGCAAATGGCAACAAATAGCCGAGCTTCAACACTTTGCTACCGTTGGGCGGCGAGATGCCCGGCTCGGTTTCGCCTGTGACTACATTGGCGTAAGGGAAAAGCGCGGGCTGCAAGCTATCGGTCTTTGTCCGCCAAAACGAAGGAACCAAAAACGGGGCGGACGCCTTGGCTTTTATGGGGCGCGGAACATCGAAAGCCGGTTGCCCCGCCTTGCCGATGTTTTTCAAAAAATACACTTTCCCGGAAGCCGTCCCCGTCACCAAATCAAAATTCCCGTCCCCCGTCAAATCCCCCGCCGCAACCGTAAAAATTTCTTCCTTCGCCTGCCCTTCCGCCCCCGCAACAGGCGGCATTCCGGGGCTGATGTAATTGGCGAACGGCAGGGTGTCCCCAGGTTTCCAGCTTTCCCTCGCCCCCCCGTAAAACCCGATGTTCCCCGTGCTGTCGGCCACCAGCAAATCCGCAGCACCGTCCCCGTCGTAATCGGCGACCGCCGGCGTAAGCTGTTCCCTCCCTTCACCATACGCGAGGACATGACGCCCGGCATCGGAAAACTTGGGCGCGGCAGCCGTCCCTTCGTTCAAAAAAATATGAACGCTGTTTGCGGAATACGAACCCTCTCCGATAATCAGATCCAGCTTCCCGTCGGCATCGAAATCCCACAGCACCGGCGCGAAAACATTGCCCCACCGCCTCCCTGCCACTTTACTCGTCGGGACGACCAGATCCGACACCTGCTTGGGCTGCGAAAATTGTGGCTCTCCCCCCTGCCCGAGCACGGACGGAACCCGCAAAATTTCCCCCGCGTAATTCCCGATCCAAATCTCTGGCCCGCCACCCTCGCCTTGCGCCAGCAAATGCACGCGGAACGCCTGGTATTTCACCCCGTAATTTTCCCGCTCTTCCTCGTCCATTTCTTTCATCGCTTCGTCGTCGGACGGCCGCATCCCCGCCAAACTCAGCGGCAATAAACTCCCGCTCGTAAACACGGGTTCTTCCGCCGTCCCGGAATTGTAAAATAAATTCATTTGCCCCTTCGGGCTGCTCACCAGCAAATCCAAAAGCCCATCCCCGTTCGCGTCCCCGAGCGATACCGACGCAGGCATCGGCACGGCCCCGATCCCCCCTTCTTTCTTCAAAACGGGCGCACTCCCCACCCCCGTCTCGATAAACCCTTCGCCCGTCGTCGCATACATCAAGTTTGGGACCGCCTTGACCGTTTCAAAACTCGAGTTTTGCAACAAGTTGGGAGCCTCTTGCGCCACCGCTTCCGCCTGGATGCCCGCCGCGGCGGCCGCAAAAGCCGAAAACAAAAAAATCGCATACGGGAACCGGGGTGCTTTCATCTCCTTAAAAAATGCCAGCTTTTCGTGCTTTGAAAAGAAAATCCTCCGCAACATGCCAAAACAC
>DYNR01000027.1 GCA_020720945.1 Chthoniobacter flavus
CGCACAGCGTGGTGACAACGGTGTTGCCGCTGGCGGATGGGCGGGTGCTGCGGATACGGAAAGCGAGCCGCCCAGATGAGGAACAAGAAAGCATTTATCGGATGCTGGGAATCGACTGGAAATCGGGGTTCGCCACACAAAAAGCATACAATCGCAAAAAATGATTTTGTAGTGCCTTTTGCGAAAATCCCCCCGTTTCTCGATAGAAGCCGCCCTCCCGACCAGAAATCTGGGCTAACTTCTAACTTCTGCCTTCTACCCCCCTCTCTTGGACGAGAAGCGTGTTTCAAAAAAATCACACAAGAGCCAAGGAGTGCTTGGAATGCTTGCCCTTCATTGCTAAAAATCCAACCATGCCTACTGTCTATATCAAAACCTACGGGTGCCAAATGAACGAACGCGACTCGGTGCAAGTCGGCGCGATGCTGGCGGAAAAAGGCTTTCGCCTCGTCCCGAACGAAGAAGATGCCGATGTTCTCTTGCTCAACACTTGCAGCGTCCGCGACATGGCAGAGCAAAAAGCAATCGGCAAAATGGGGATGCTCGCCCGCCTCCGCAAAACCCGCCCAAACTTGGTGCTGGGCTACCTCGGTTGCATGGCACAAAGCAGGGGCGCAGAACTCCTGTCAACTCCCGTCCCCGTAGATTTGGTCGTGGGAACCCAAAAATTTCATCGGGTGGCAGAGTATGTGGAAGATCTTTACCGAAAAAAAACGGAAGCACGCATCGACGACCAGTGCCTGCCGATCGTCGATGTCTCGGAAGAAAACGACTCGCAATCAACCATCCGCGACCACACTCTCAAAGCGGGGCAATCCTCGGCCTTCGTCTCCATCATGCAAGGCTGTAATATGCGTTGCACCTTCTGCATTGTCCCCGATACCCGCGGAAAAGAACGCTCCCGCACAATCGCCGACATCGTGGAAGAAGTCCGCCAACTCGTCAGCGAGGGAGTCAAAGAAGTCACTCTCCTCGGGCAAATCGTCAACCTTTACGGACGGCACGAATTCCCTCCCATCGGAGAAAAAAGCCCCTTTGTCCAACTCCTCGAAGCAGTCCACTCGGTCCCCGGCCTGCGCCGACTCCGCTTCACTTCTCCCCACCCCATCGGCTTCCGCGACGATCTCGTCGGCGCCTTCGCCCGCCTGCCGAACCTCATGGAGCATGTCCACCTTCCTTTGCAATCTGGCTCGGACCGCCTCCTGAAACAAATGCGCCGGGGCTACACGGCGGACAAATACCGCTCCCTCGTCAAAAAATTGCGCGAAGCCCGCCCAGACATCGCCATCACCACCGACATCATCGTCGGCTACCCCGGCGAAACCGGGGAGGACTACGCTGCCACCTGCGCTCTCGTCGAAGAACTGCGCTTCGATAACGCGTTCATTTTCCGCTATTCAAAACGAAAAAACACGCCGGCAGCAGAAATGGAAAACCAAATTCCGGAAGAGACAAAAGAAGCCCGCAACCAAGATTTGCTGGCGAGAGTCAACGCGATCGTCTCGGAAAAACTCCGCTCGATGGTCGGCAAGGAAATCGAAATTCTCTGCGAGGGAAAAAGCCGGAACAACCCGGACCGGCTTTGCGGCAGGACGCGGACGAACCGCATCGCGGTGTTCGATGCAAGCGAAGCCAAAGCGGGCGATATATTCCCTTTGATCGTCGAGGAAGCTTCTGGCAGCACCCTCTACGGAAAAATCAAAGCCCCGTAAAATTTCCCTTTTCCCCACGCGCTAAACCAACGCTCTCGCCACGCTATCCTCCTATCATCCAACAAATTAAAAAACGCTCTATGCTTCCAAACATCATTTTCATCGGGTTCATGGGCAGCGGCAAATCGTCTGTCGGCCGCCATGTCGCAGGCATGACGGGGCACCGCTTCTTAGACACGGACGACCTCGTTTCCCAAAAAGCGAAGCAAGACATCCCGTCCATCTTCGCCGCGCACGGGGAAGAGTATTTCCGGGATTTGGAAACGGGATGCCTCAAGGATCTGGTCGGGATTTGCGGGGTCGTTCTGGCAACGGGCGGCGGCCTGATCTTGCGGGAAGAAAACCGCGCGCTGCTCAAAAAAATCGGGGTCACCGTTTGGTTGGACGCAGAGCCCGATGTGATTTTTGAAAGGGTGAGCAGGAACTCGCGCCGCCCGCTCTTGGCGACGGAAAACCCGCGCGAAACTTTTGACCGACTCCGCCAAGCCCGCCTGCCGACCTACGAAGCCGCCTCGGATTTCCGGGTTGATTCGACGGGACTAACCCATGCGCAAGCCGCAAAATGCGCCATCGAAGGCATCCGCAGAACGCTGAATTCCCGCCCTCGCGGATGACCGAAGAGCCCTCCCCGTCTTTCTTTTCGCCCCTCTCCTTTCCCGCATACAGGGCACTCTGGGTGGCTTCGATGCTCAACAACATCGGCAGCATGATGCACTCGGTGGCCGTCGCATGGATTATCACCGGCATGACTACCAGCCCTGGCCTAGTCGCCATGGTTCCTGTCGCCGGCTCGCTCGCGGGAATCCTCGCGACGCTTCCCGCCGGAGTTTGCTGCGACTTTTACGGGAAACGCGCAGTCCTTTTCTACACTGCCACATGGTGCATTTTTTCTTCTCTCTGCTTGGTTGCCGCCGTTTTATCAGGCGTGCTGACCCCCACCTTTTTGCTCTTGCTGGTCTTCAGCTTGGGGCTCGGCGATTCCGCCCGATTCCCCGCATGGCAAGCGTCCATCCAAGATGTCCTCCCAAAAAAACTTCTGGCAAACGCGGTCTCCCTGAGCAGCATCAGCTTCAATGTCGCCCGCTCCGTCGGCCCGGCATTCGGAGGATTCCTCGTGGCTTGCACGGGCGCGGCTTCCGTCATTTTTTTGAATGCCCTGTCTTCCGTTGCCGTCCTCTTCGCCTCGCAGAAACTGCAGGCCCCACAGGAAAAATGCAAGGCTTCTCCCCGGGAATTCTTCGCGTCTTTCCGCCAGGGAAGCAACTGCTTATTTTCTAGCAACCCTCTGGTATGGATTATGTTGCGCCTCGTCAGCACGCATTTCCTTTCGGCGTGCATCTGGGCGTTCCTCCCCCTCATCGGCAGAGATCGCCTTTCCTTGAGCGCCTTTGAATACGGGCTTCTCTTGAGCTCGACCGGCATTGCCGCCATCGCGTCGGCAGCTCTGGTTCCCGCTCTCCGCCAGGCGTTTCCCGTCCCCGTCTTGCACGGCCTCTCGTGCGCGATGCTGGCCGCCGGCATTTTTTGGATCGCCGCCTGCGAGAGCTTCGCTTCCGCTCTCGGGGCCACCGCCATCTGCGGATTTTCTCTGGTCAGTTGCAATGTCCACCTGAATGTGACTTTCCAGCACCTCGCGCCGGACTCCCTCCGCGGGCGCTTGATTTCGTTTTATTTTTTGGGGTTCGAAATCGGCCTGGCAAGCGGTGCCTGGATTTCTGGCAGGTTCGCCGACATCTACGGCATTGCGCCGACCATGATGGGTTGCGCTGCCCTCCTCCTGCTTTCAGCTCCCCTTTCTCTCAAAATCCCTGTCCTCCACCCCTCCCCTAAAAAATAAAAACCCACCCCCCGCTACTCTCGCCATCTCCCCGCAATCGAAAAAAATTTTCTTCATTAAATGCTTGAACTCCCACCGAAAAAAAGGGAGACTCCTCCCCGTCCTTTCAAAAACTTCGGAAGCGATGTCCCGCATCCGGTTGGGGTCAAAGCCGCACAACGGCAACTCCCGCCAAAGCTTGCGGACAAAGCGGCACTCGAAGATTTCACTGGAATCGTGGGGGGGTATAGCTCAGTTGGTAGAGCGTCTCGTTCGCAATGAGAAGGTCTGGGGTTCGAATCCCCATACCTCCACCATCCAAAAAATGCCGCACTCAAAAAAGCCGTTCCCGCGAAAATCCGTAGTGGACGAATCGGATTTCCTTGTTTACTCTCGTCTCACTCTGATCGGACTTTCCTAAAAAAATTTGGTCTGCTGGTGCGGATGGGGGACTTGCGTCGGATCAAAACATTACCGATACTTCCGGAGAAGAGTGGAAAAAAGAATATGAGCACGATTCAACCTGACATTCAGACAATAGAAAAACCTTCCGCAAAAAAACCCCGGATTCTCTTCACGAGCGTATTCGGACCCTACGCGCAAGACGACGAATACGGTAGCCGCACCATCAACCCGATGGAACTCTACCACAACCAGGTGACCCGCCTCCAAGGCCCCTTTTCGCTCCGGATGTTTCACCGCTCCTGGGGCTTGATGCTCCTGCGGGAAAATGTCAGCGCCCCGAGCTCGATGCTGGACTTCCCTACGCTCGACCGTTTTATCGAAGAGATCAAAAACGAGAAATACGACATCTTCGCAATCTCCGCCATTCCTCCGAACTACCTGAAAGTGAAGAAAATGTGCGAGTTGATTCGCGAGTATCAGCCGGATGCTAAAATTATCGTCGGCGGCCATGTCACTGGTATCCCGAACCTCCAAGAACGCGTCGGTGCAGACTATGTGGTCAAAGGCGAAGGGGTCCGCTGGCTCCGCGCTTTCTTGGGCGAAGACGAAAACGCGCCCGTCCGCCACCCCCGCATCTCCTCCGGGGTCGGTGCCCGCACGATGGGCTTCCACTTGGCGGAAGGCCCCGAAGACATCGCCGCCGTCCTCATCCCTTCCGTCGGTTGCCCCATGGGTTGCAACTTCTGCGCGACTTCCGCCGCCTTCGGCGGCAAAGGCAAATTCATCAATTTCTACGATACCGGCGACGACCTTTTCAAAGTGATGGTCGAACTGGAAAACGACATGAAAGTGAAGGCGTTTTTCGTCATGGACGAAAACTTTCTCTTCCACAAAAAACGGGCGCTCCGCCTGCTAGAACTCATGAAAGCGAACGGCAAAAACTGGTCGCTCTATGTCTTCAGCTCCGCCAATGTCCTCAAATCCTACAAAATCGAAGAGTTGGTCTCCCTCGGCATCTCTTGGGTCTGGATGGGATTGGAAGGCAAAGAAAGCCAATACAACAAACTCTCGGGAACCGATACCCACGACCTCATCCGCACCCTCCAATCCCACGGTATCAATATCTTGGGTTCGACCATCATCGGCCTAGAAGAGCACACCCCGGAAAACATCGAAGAAGCCATCGACCATGCGGTCAGCCACAACACGGAGTTCCACCAGTTCATGCTTTACACCCCGGTTCCAGGAACCCCTCTTTTCGAAGAACACAAAGCCGCCGGAACCCTCGTGGACCCCGACTGCAACGAAACCGCTGACTTCCACGGACAATTGAAATTTGCCCACAAACACCCGAACATCCCCGCAGGCATGGAAACGGATATGCTCCTCCGCGCCTTCCAGAGAGATTTTGATGTGAACGGGCCGAGCATCATGCGCACCGCGCGCACCACCTTGGCAGGATACCTCCGCTACCGGGATTCCTCGGACCCTCTCATCCGCGACAGGTTCCGCCGCGAAGGCCGCGTCCTCCCCGTCGAATACGCCGCATCCCTCTCCGCCATGATCCGCTGGTATCGCAACAACCCGGAAATGCGCAAAAAAATCCAAGGCCTCCTCGCCGAAATCCACAAAACCTTCGGCATCCGCTCCCGGATCCTGTCCTTCTTGGGCGGTCTCTATGTCTCGTTCCTAATCAAACGAGAAGAACGCCGCATGGCCCAAGGAATCACCATCGAACCTCCCACCTTCTACGAAACTACAGAAAAAACCGTGGTGTCTTGACCCCCTCGACCTAAAAAAATTTGCCCAGACCGCTGGCAGAGCAAAATCACGGAACCACTAAACCATGACGGAACAAGAACTCCAAACTCTCAGCAAATTCCAGTTTTTCGTTGGCTTCAAACCCCGCGAACTCGAGACTCTCGTGGACTTGGCGGAGGAATTTACCTTCGATGAAGGCACCACCATCATCCAAGAGGGCAATGTCGAGGACTGTATGTATGTTCTTTTGGAAGGTTCCGTCGCCATCCTCCGCGAAAACGACGGCATTGCCTTGCCTCTGATGACCATGGAACCTGCCGCCTTTTTCGGAGAAATCGCCCTCGTGGACGACGGTCCCCGCTCGGCGACCGTCCGGGCAAAAGAACGCTGCAAAGTCTTGCGGATTGACAGGAGCACGGTCAGCGTGCTGGCCGGTGTCCAACCCGCCGCCGCCATCCATTTCTTAGTCGCCATCGGTCGCTCCCTCGTCCGCTTGCTAAGGACTTCTAACAAAAAATACTCGGATCTTTTCCTGTCCCTCCAAGTCCCCGCCTCCCCGGAAGAAAAAATCGGAGGTTGATTTTTCTCCTCCGCTCCCACAATACTCCGAACTAACAAAAAATTACCCGAACCGTGGAAAAACAGACAACACTCGCATCGTCCGCTTCGCTCAAGGGCACCTCTTTGCACACTGGCGAAGATGTCACCCTCACCATCCACCCTGCCCCGGAAAATCACGGCTACAAATTCCGGCGCTCCGATCTCCCCGACGAACCAATCATCGATGCCTGCGCCCAAAATGTGAAACTGGTCGAACGCGCGACGACCATCATCCAAGGCAATGTGAAAATCCACACGGTCGAACATGTCCTCTCCGCCTTGTGCGGGATGGGCGTGGACAACGCGCTGATCGAAATGGATGCCAACGAACCCCCGATCGGGGACGGCAGCGCCGAACCTTTTGTCCAGCTCATCAAAAAAGCCGGGATCGCCGAACAATCATCCCCCCGCGCCATCTTTGAGCCCAAAGACCCGATCTGCGTGGAAACCGACAAAGGCTCGATCTTGACCGTTATCCCCGATAGCAAATTCCGGGTCTCCTGCACCCAAGTCGGCCCCGAAGGTCGCTTCACCCAATTCGCCTCCTTTGAAATCACCCCGGAAATTTACGAAAAAGAAATCTGCCGCGCCCGCACCTTTGTCTTTTACGAGGAAGTCAAACCTCTCATGGACAAAGGGTTAATCAAAGGCGGAAGCCTTGAAAACGCGATTGTCGCCCGCGGGGATCAAATCCTCAGCAAAGAACCCCTGCGTTACCCCGACGAGTTTGTCCGCCACAAAATCCTCGACATCATCGGTGATTTAGCCCTCTCCGGCAAACGCCTCTCCGGCCATGTCGTCGCTGTCAAACCAGGCCACGGACCAAACTCTCTCCTCGCCCGCGAACTCCAAAAATCCCACGCAAATTTGCTCGCGATGGCTCCTCGCCCCACCACTTCTTCAAGCCAAGTCCTCGGCATCCAAGAAGTCATGGCCATCCTCCCCCACCGCTACCCGTTCCTGATGGTGGACCGCATCATCGAAATGCCGGACGACCTCCACGCCACGGGCATCAAATCCGTCACGATCAACGAACCCTACTTCCAAGGACATTTCCCCGGCCATCCGGTCATGCCGGGCGTCCTCCAACTCGAGGCCATGGCCCAAGTCGCCAGCATCGTCATGATGCGAAAAACGGAAAACACCGGGCAAATCGGCTACTTCATGAGCGCGGATGAAGTGAAATTCCGCAAACCCGTATTCCCTGGCGACACCCTGTTCATCCATGTCGAAATGATGAAAACAAAACGCAACCTCGGCAAAGCTTACTGCAAATGCGTCGTCAATGATGCCGTTGTCTCCGAAGGGGTTCTCTTGTTTGGCATTATCAACCGATGAGCAAAATCCATCCAACCGCTGTCGTGGACGCAACTGCGGAAATTTCCGCGGGATGCCTCATCGGGCCCTATTGCATCGTGGGTCCGAATGTCCACCTCGGAGAAAATTGCGAACTCCGCAACCATGTCGCCCTCGCCGGCCCTGCCAAGATCGGCGCAAACAATCTCTTCTACCCGTTCTCTTCCATCGGCGAACGCTCCCAAGACCTGAAATACGCCGGCGAACCCACCTACTTGGAAATCGGTTCCGACAATGTCTTCCGCGAATTTTGCACCGTCAACCGCGGGACGGAACCCCAAACCATCACCCGCATCGGCAATTCCAATAACTTCTTGGCTTACTCCCATGTCGCCCACGATTGCACGGTCGGCAACCATATCATTTTTTCTAACAACGGAACCATCGCCGGCCATGTCACGGTCGAAGACCACGCGATCATCGGCGGCTTGAGCGGTGTCCACCAGTTTTGCAGGATCGGCCAACACGCAATCGTCGGAGGCTGCACAAAAATCGTCCAAGACCTTCCCCCTTTCATGATCGCCGATGGCAACCCGGCAAAAGTCCGCGGGGTCAACCTCGTGGGCCTAGAACGCCGCGGTTTTGACCCCTCCTCCATCCGCCTGATCCGCGAAGCCTACCGCCTGCTCTACCGCGGAAAAATCAATGTCCAACAAGCCATCGAAAAAATCCGCTCAGAAATGGAGCAAACCGAAGAAATCTCCCACCTCGTAGCTTTTGTCGAAAACAGCCAAAGGGGAATCATCCGCTGATCCCGTTTGCCTTGCCAGCAGAAAAAAAATCCCGCTTGTTGGAAAGAATCGTGACTCCTTCTTTCAGTCTATTCCTCGCCCTGCGCTACTTAAAACCCAAGCGCACTTTTCTCTCGGTCATCACCCTCGTATCGATCACCGGTGTCATGCTGGGCATCACCGTCCTCATCTTGGTCATTTCCGTCATGACGGGGTTCGAGCAAGAACTGCGCCGGAAAGTCATCGGGTTCGACGCCCATGTTTTGGTGTGCGCCCCCGGACAAAACATCATGGAAAACTGGGCTTCCACCGCTTCGGAACTAGAAAAAATCGACGGGGTTTCCGCCGCCGCCCCCTTTGTCCAAGGCCCTGTCCTCATCGAGTTTTCCCAGCGTCGCGCCGCCCCAAAAATCCGGGGAATCGACCTCCAAAAAGAACAAAAAGTCACGGATTTACAACAGTTTATCATAGCTGGGAAGCTGGCGCTGGACGGGAACCAAACCATTCTCGGCTCGGAGTTGGCCCGCTCGCTGGGCGTCCGTGTGGGCGATTTGATCACCGTCTATTCCCCAGGAAATATCGGCGAACTGATGGGGGAAATCGAGCGGGTGGAAAGCTCGAAAGACGACGCAAAAAACCTCGCGGGACTGAAGGAACTGATCCTGCCGACCGAACTGGAAGTTTCGGGAATTTTCGAAAGCGGACGCTATCTCTACGACAGCGAGTTTTTGCTGGTGCCTCTGCACATCGGACAAGAACTCTACGCCCTCGGTAACGGCATCCACGGCCTTTCCGTCAAAACAAGAGCACCTTACGAAGCTCCCGCCATCGCCGAATCCATCCGCCGCGACCTCTCCCGCCCCGCTTTTGTCACGACTTGGATCGACATGAACAAACAGCTTTTTGACGCCATCAAGATGGAACGCCAAGTCATGTTTTTCCTCCTGATGTTCATTATCTTGGTCGCGGCTTTCGGAATCATGAACACGCTGATCACGGTGACCGTCCAAAAAACGCGGGAAATCGGAGTCATGAAAGCATTGGGCGCAAAGGTTTGGCAAATCATCGGCGTTTTTCTTTTTCAAGGCATCGTCGTCGGGGTTTTCGGGACGCTCACCGGCTTGCTGGCAGGAATTTCCTTGGTGCAATACAGGAACGAGGTGAGCGATTGGCTCGCCAGCACCCTGAACATCGAAGTCTTCCCCGCTTCGGTCTATCAGTTCTCGGAAATCCCAGCAGAAATCGTCCCCTCCGATGTCGCGATTATCTGTTCGAGTGCTTTTGTCATTTGCACGATCGCCGCGCTCATCCCCGCATGGTTCGCCGCGCGCCTCGACCCCGTCAAAGCTCTCCGCTACGACTGAGCCAACGAAGCCCAACAAACGCGTCCAACCCCGTTCTCGGATTCCCATGCTTTCCGCATCCGCCTTGGCAAAACGACTCCTCTCTTTCGTCGCCGTCCTTTTTTGCGTGGTGACGATCACCTTTTTTCTCGTCCGCCTCTCTCCGGGCGGCCCCTTCGACTCGGAAAGAAAATTGCCCCCCGCAATAGAAAAAGCTTTGCTGAAAAAATACCGCTTGGACGGTTCGCTCTGGGAGCAATACACGGCTTACCTCGGCGACTTGGCCCGCGGCGACTTGCGCCTCTCGACAAAATACAGAAATCGCACGGTCAACGAAATTTTGGCGCAAACCCTGCCCGTGACCATGACGCTCGGCTCCATCAGTTTTTTTCTCGCTTCGGTGCTGGGGGTTTGGTGCGGGACCTTCGCCGCATTGCAGCACGGTTCCTGGCGCGACGCGGGCGCGATGCTCTTCGCCTTGCTGGCGATCTCGCTGCCAGCTTTCATCGTCGGCCCCCTGCTGATCCTCGTTTTTTCTCTCTACCTGCAATGGCTTCCCGTCGGCGGTTGGGGCTCGTTCTCGCAGTTGATCCTCCCCGCGATCACGCTGGCTTTGCCCTATGTCGCCTACATCGCCCGACTGATGCGGGGGAGTATGCTGGAAACGCTGCAAATGAATTTTGTCCGGACGGCGCGGGCAAAAGGACTCGGGGAATTGCGCGTCGTGTATCTCCACGCCCTGCGGGTCGCCATCCTGCCTGTCGTAACTTTTTTGGGTCCTCTGGCCGCCCACCTCCTCACCGGCTCCATCGTGGTCGAAACCATTTTTCACCTCCCCGGATCGGGCGGTTTTTTTGTCCATTCGGTCTTGAACCGCGACGGCTTCTTGCTCGGCGGAGTCGTCATCGTTTATTGCTTTTTGCTCGTGGCTTTCAATTTTTTTGTCGATCTCGCTTACACGCTTTTAGACAGGAGGATCAAGCCCTGTGATTGACCCGCGCTCCTGGAAAAAACTGAAAAAAAACCCGGTCGCTTGGGTCGCCGCATCAACCCTCGCCGCCTTGGTCGCCGCCGCCTTCCTGGGTCCTCTTTTCTTTCCCGCCGGTGCTGGCGAACCCGGCCCCTTGCAGCAGGCTGCCCCCTCGTTCCAGCACTGGTGCGGCACGGATCTCAACGGGCGCGATGTCCTTTTCCGCCTCTTGCTCGGCCTGCGCATTTCGTTCCTTGTCGGCTTGGCTGGCGCAACGATAAGCTTTTTCATAGGAACAACTTACGGGCTGATCGCCGGATACGCAGGCGGCTCCCTCGGCGCCGCGATGATGCGTCTCGTGGACATCCTCTACTCCGTCCCACGCCTGATTTTTATTTTGGTTCTGATCAACGCCCTCAACGCCTCCCTGCAAGAAACCGCGGCTTCCCTCGGCTGGCAATGGCTGGTCGCGTATTCCCGCATCACCATCCTCGTCCTCTCGCTCGGAATGATCGAATGGCTGACGATGGCCCGCATCGTCCGCGGGCAAGTCCTCGGGATCAAAGAAATGACTTTTATCTCCGCCGCCCGCGCCATCGGGCAATCCCCCACAAAAATTTTACTCCGCCACATCTTCCCAAACTTGCTCGGCATCGTCATCGTTTACATCACTTTGACCGTCCCCGCCGTCATCATCGACGAATCGTTTTTGAGCTTTCTCGGCTTGGGCGTCGAAGCACCCCTCGCAAGCCTCGGTTCCCTGCTTTCCGATGGTGCCGGTGCCCTCAACCCCGTCCGCATCCACTGGTGGATGCTCGTCTTCCCTTCCGCCGCAATGGTTCTCCTGCTTCTATCCCTCAACTTTCTCGGCGACGCCCTGCGCGATGCCTTAGACAACAAAACTTCCTGATTTTTTCGGCGGAAGCACCCCGCCACCCACCTCTTCACCCCCTCACCTCGACCAAGCCCTTTTGGACTGCCCTGGAGTCGGGGTCGCCATCTGGCCAGGGGACGACCACGAACGCTTTGTTTGCTGCGGAGTCGGGTTCGGCGCAGGAATCACCCTGGGCTGCATTTGCGTGCGCTTGCATTCCCTCGGTGGCGAAACTTCCCTTGTGATCGTCCCGTTTCCAAACGGAGTCGTCACCAGCGTTTGCCCCGAAGAAGAACGGGAAATCACGCCATCCCCAAACTCCGATGTCACCGTCGTCCCCCCCTTCGAGGAACGCGTAATCGTCCCGTCTCCAAACTTGCTCGTCGTGACCACCTCGCCCCTAGAGCTCCTAGAAATCGCCCCGTCCCCGAAAGAGTCCGTAACGACGGTCTCTCCGCGCGGCCCTCGCGTGATCCAACCGTTCCCAAACTTCGTCGTCGTATAAGTTTGCCCCGAAGGTGTCGTCGTAAGGTATCCATCGCCAAAAGGCACGGTCGTCGAAGACGAATCCAACCCCGGTATCACCACCGGCAACTGCCGCCGTTCGCCAGAATAGGCGCAAGACAACGAAAAAACAAAGGCAAGCAAACAAATAAATTTTTTCATTTTAGGAAACCTTCAAAAGTAAAGACAGGGGAACAACGGCAGAACAATTCTCCAAGTCCTTAAAAACAAGGAACTTCGGCTTGCTTCCAACCCGCAACAAGCATCCCCACTATAACGCAGCAAGAACAAAAGTCAAGAGCGCATCAAAAAACCAAATCCTCGCATGATTTTGAAACACGGAGAGCGAAGTTTTTTCTGTTCTTTTCTGCTTGCGTCGCAAAGCCCCTTGGAGTGAGGAAGCATGATTCCGCTCTGGACGGGAAGGCACGACTTCCCGCCCTTGTGTCGCAAACCCGCATCCACCCTACCAGCCCCTCCACCGCCAAAAAAGCCCTCCCAAAAAAAACCATCTCCCATCTGTCATCTCCTAAATGACGGGCTGGAAGCCCGCCCTCCGTTGTTTTGGGGGCAAGATGGCCACGCTCCGTTCCGCCCCCTCATCCACAGCCGGGACGGCCATGCTACACTTTCCTTACCCTCCCCCTTTTTCCTTTTTCAATTTTCCTTGAAACTACTGCACCCGATTCTTGTCACGCTGGTTTCGGCGATGGAAACAAAAAACGGCCACCACCCCCAAAAAAAGCAACCCATAAGTAGAGGGTTCCGGAACGGTGTAGGTATAGCCACCATCATTCAGAGTAATGTAAATATACATATTGGCAGCATCGGCAGCAGAACCGGTGGCGGGAAGAGGAAATACATCTGGGCTGTAGCCTTGGAGCCGATCCGAGTAAGGATAGGAATAAGCATCCGTGTAGGAAACTAGAACATCTCCATAGTTGTCGTAAAAAAGATCGCTGCTATTGATCTGTGAACCAGACCAGTCAGCAATATTCTCTCCGGATGTGTCGTTGCCTTCCCCCACGATTCCAAGCACGGAAAGAAGATAATAATACTCCCCTGGAGAAAGCTCGTTGATTTTTTTACCTCCAGAAGCAGTCCCTGTTCCTGAATAGGTTGAGGAAAAAATAGTTCCATCAAGAAGAGCTTCGGTGCCTGTGCTCGCCGCATGGGCTGTGATGGTCTCCGAGTCAGCGGTAGCCCATCCGAAGGTGATGCCCGCAGTGAGATCGCCGACAATACGATCCACTATGTTATTGGAATTTTGCTGTTGCACATAATAGGTAGTCCCTGTCTGGTTCTCACCGTCAAAACTCTGCCACTCAACAACATAGTAAGGATTCGAACCATAAATTCCGTTTGCGGCATTGAGGTTGGCATTGCTGATATAGATAGTCAGTGTCCCAACCGAATTGCTCCCTGCCCCAGTTCCAGTTCCTGTAAATTTCACCCCTCCCGTGCCATTAGTAATCCCCAAAGCGGCAAGTTCCGCATTGTTACCAGGATTAAGATTCGTGGTGAAATGTGCCGTCGTGTTGTAAGACTGCCCTTCCAGAAATCTGTTGGTAGGGTCATAATTTGTGCTAGTCCCATTCCCGTGAAATGGCGATGTGCCAGAGGTGGATGCCACGGTCGAAAACCCAAAAAGGTTATTCCCAAATGTATCCCCAGCAGGAGATCTAAAACTAGACACATTTAGGGTTTTGCCAGCTCCAGCATTTGCGCTTTGCAGGGTATTGAGGAGGGAACCACTTCCGGTGAGCCAGTCATGGTAAGCACTGCTACTGCCTGATGCCAAAGTCGTGACCGTGCCAGTCACCGTCCCCATTTGTCCGCTCGTGCTTTTCACCTGGTAACTTGGCTGTGCGGCAATCTTCGCAGCAGAGGGGATCGCGGACGAGGAATTGATGGCATTCCAAATTTGGGGAGATTGCGTGCTGACTGTGCTGAGTTGATTGACCAGCGAAACAGGCTGGTTATTGCTCCGTTGCAGGATCGAAAAGCTCATTGGCATCGAAATGGAGTTCACATAGGAGACATCCACATTTGTGTTGTAAAATGCCTGCGCTCCAGCAGAGGAATTTCCTGTCTGAATATTCGCCTCGAATCGCCCACTGATGATGTTGCTAGGTGCTGGATTGGCATTCAGAACTGCACCAACCGCAATGTTAAATAAGCCTCCGTCCATCCGCGTCGATGAAATAATGGGCATATTGTTCAAGGT
>DYNR01000515.1 GCA_020720945.1 Chthoniobacter flavus
ATGACTGCGATGACCGCGATGACGACGAGGAGTTCGACCAAGCTGAAGCCTGATTTGATATTGAGTGTGGGTTTTTTCATAGTAGTGTTTTCTTGTTGGTGGTTTGTTGGAGAGGCTTCCGCTTCTTGCCGAAACTTCTTCCGCCCCGATTGACGCAAGCAATATCGAAGAAATTTTTCTCCGATGCAAATCCAGCAAACCCGTATTTTTGCATAGGGAAACCCTGTAGATGCGGGGGGAAGACTTGTAGGGAAGAGGATTTTTTGCACGGTGCTTCGGTTTCGTAACTCATTTTCGTTCAGATGGTTGTGATTTTTTAATTTGCTTTAGATGCCCGTTTTCCAGAAATTTGTTCCCCGCCGTTCGGGGTTTCGTGTTGGAGCGTTGCAAAAAAATCGAGCGCGTTTTAGTTCGGGGGAAATAAACTGCGTAACTCTTTGTTTCCGTGGCAGTTGTGCAATTTATGCGGGAATTAAAACTCCCGCGCTTCAAGCACTCGCCCGTGTCTTTCAGGTTCAGAGATTCCGAGTTTTGTTTTTTTCGGAAAATAAAATGAATGCTTTTGTTTTTCCTGTGTCTAACGGGGCGATGAAACTTAAATCCTTCTTCGCCGCTTTGGCACTGGTTGCAGTTGCCGCTATCGCCACGCCTTTTTCGCACGCCGCCGGTGCGCCGCAATCGCTGGATCAGATCTTGGCGACCGCGGCAGCGAAACAAAAACCTGTTCTCTTGGAATTCACGGGTTCCGATTGGTGTCCCCCTTGCATGATGATGGATAAAAGCGTGTTTGGCACTCCCGAGTTCAAGAAGTTCGCCGATGAGGAACTCGTCTATGTCAAGCTCGAGTTTCTCCGGAAAACCCAACAAGATCCCGCGGTCGTAGCGAACAACAATGCGTTGGCACAACGCTTCGGGGTCCAAGGATTTCCCACGATGATTTTGCTTTCGCCCGATGGGAAAAAACTTGCCGAGCAGGTCGGCGGGGTCGGCGGTGGTGCTCCCGCTTTCATCGAATGGGTGAAGAAAAACGCCCAGAAAAAATAGTGCGAAAAACAGTGTAATTCGTTCCTTTTTAAC
>DYNR01000253.1 GCA_020720945.1 Chthoniobacter flavus
TTTTAATCGGTTTTTAGCTTTTCTTGGTTTAGCGGAACCTCTGACCCAAAACAAAGCAACCGAGCGTTTGCGAATGACAGACTCTCCATCGCATTCGAATCTCCCCCCTTTCTACCTTCTACCTTCTGAATTCTTCCCTCCCCAGAGGTCTCTCTGAATTTTCTCTTGATGATGCTCCGGATTTTCCCTACTCTTCCCCACAGTATCTGCGTGCGGAAACTCGCAGGAAAAACCCAAAAAAGAATCGAAAAGCACAATGTCCAACACAATTTTGGTGGGTGCCCAATGGGGCGACGAAGGTAAAGGTAAAATCATCGACTACTTGACGGAGGAAGCCGATGTTGTAGTCCGCAGCCAAGGGGGAAACAACGCGGGGCACACGATCATTCTCGGCGAAGAAAAATATGTTCTCCACCTGATCCCGTCTGGCATTCTCCGCCCCGGAAAAACTTGCGTCATCGGCAACGGCGTCGTCGTTGACCCCGTCGCCCTTGTGGGGGAAATTTCCGCACTCCGAGAACGCGGGATTGCCATCAACAAAAACTTTCTTTTGAGCGAATCCGCCCACCTCGTCATGCCCTACCACAGGGAGTTGGACGAACTGCGGGAAATGAAAAAAGGCAAAAAGAAAATCGGGACAACAAAACGCGGGATCGGCCCGGCTTACGGCGATAAAGTCGCCCGCGTCGGACTGCGCGTTGGCGACCTTCTCGACCCGGATTCTTTCCGCCAAAAACTCGCCGCTCGCGTGAAGGAAAACAACGCACTGCTCAAAGAAGCGGGAATGAAACCCGTTTCCCTTAAAGAGGTTACAGAGTCTTGCCTCGAAGCCGCAGAAGTCTTGCGCCCATTCGTTACCAACACGGTTGCATGGCTGCACACGGCCGCGGAAAAGAAGAAAAAAATCCTCTTCGAAGGCGCGCAGGGCACTTTCTTGGACATCGATCACGGCTCCTACCCGTTCGTCACCAGCTCAAACACCACCGCTGGCGGCGCATCGACTGGCAGCGGCATTCCCCCGCACCGCATGGATAGCGTCATCGGTGTAATGAAAGCCTACACCACGCGTGTCGGAGGGGGCGCGCTTCCGACCGAATGCCCAGAACTCAGCGATGCCCTACACAAAAAAGGGCGCGAGTTTGGTGCCACGACCGGCCGTGCCCGCCGTTGCGGCTGGCTGGACTTGGTCACCCTCAAATACGCGAACATGATCAACGGCTTCGACGACCTCGCCATCACCAACCTCGACGGCCTTGACGACGCACCAAAAATCAAAGTCTGCACGGGCTACAAGCTCGATGGCAAAACCCTCAAGCTCCCGCCGTTCAACAGCGCGGACTGGGATCGCTGCGTCCCCTCCTACACAACGATGCCCGGCTGGATGACTTCTACGGAAAGCGCAACGAAATGGGAAGACCTCCCCGCCGCCGCCCGCGCCTATGTCGAGTTTATCGGTAAGTCCCTGAACGCCAATGTCTCCATCGTCAGCGTCGGCCCAGCCCGCTCCCAGACAATCCGCCTTTGAACACGATTCGGATTTGAACCAAGAAACCATCCAGTCTCCCCGCCATGTGGCGATCATCATGGACGGCAACGGTCGCTGGGCGCGCAAACGCGACCTCCCCCGCGTCGCAGGCCACGAAGCGGGTTCAAAATCCATCGGCCAATGCATCGATGCCGCACTGGAATCGGGCGTAGAAGTCCTCACCTTCTACGCGTTTTCTTCGGAAAACTGGAAACGCCCCCAACCCGAAGTCGATGCTCTCATGAGCTTGCTCGTCCGCTTTTTGGACGACAGGGCCGAGGAAATGATGCAAAAAAATGTCCGCCTCCGCGCCATCGGACGGACGAACGAATTGCCTGCATCTGCCCGCGCTTGCCTGGACAGAGCCCACGAAAAAAGTGCCTCCAACTCGGCTCTCACCGTCCTCCTCGCCCTCAATTACGGAGGCCGCCAAGAAATTTGTGACGCCGTCCGAGCCATCGTTTCCGAGGCCGTCTCAGGCAACCTCCTCCAAGAACAAATCACCCCAGAAACAATCGCTTCCCACCTCTACACCGCCGGTTACCCGGACCCCGATCTCCTCATCCGCACCTCCGGCGAATTGCGCCTCTCAAACTTCCTCCTCTGGCAACTCAGCTACACGGAACTCTATGTGACGGAAAAACTTTGGCCAGACTTCCAAAAAAAGGACTTTTTCGAAGCCTTAGACCAATACAAAAAACGCCAACGACGATTTGGCGGCGTTTGAAAAATGCAAAAAACCATTCAAAGAAAAAACCAGTCGCTCCTAATTGTAGATAAGGATGCCGACTTTGTCTCGTGGGCAAAAAATCAAATCTCTGCAACAGGCGTAACCGTCTTTACGGAAGAGAGTTCCGATGCCGCTTACCGCACTTTTTGCGAGAAGGAACCGGATCTGGTCTTGTCAGAAATGAACCTCTCGCCCTACACCGGCCAAGAGCTTCTCCTAAAAATCCGCAAACATTCTCCGAACGCGATGGTGATTGTCACCAGCACCTTTGGCACGACCCAAGCCGTAATCGAAACAATCAAACTGGGCGCTTTCGATTTTGTCCGCAAAGAACAGCTCCCGTTCAATTTGAAAATCGTCGTCGATTCGGCACTGAAAGCCCGTGCGGAACTCCTGAGCGCATCTTCCCCGCAACCGCAACTGACCGTCGAACAGCACCAAGATGAAATCGTCGGCCAATCGGACGCGATGCAACAGGTTTTCAAAATGGTCGGAAGGGTGGCTGCCAGCGAAGCCCCCGTGATGATCACGGGCGAAAGCGGTTCGGGCAAGGAATTGGTCGCCCGCGCCATCCACCATTACAGCCAACGCTCCCACAAAACTTTCTTGGCGATCAACTGCGCCGCGATCCCCGAAAACCTCTTGGAAAGCGAACTCTTCGGACACGAAAAAGGCTCTTTCACCGGCGCCCACGCCCTGCGCGTCGGACGCTTTGAACAATGCGACGGCGGCACTCTTTTCCTCGATGAAATCGGCGAGATGCCCCTCCCTGTCCAAAGCAAACTCCTCCGCGTTTTGCAAGAAGGCGAATTTTCCCGCGTCGGCGGCACGGAGACTCTGCGCACGGATGTCCGGATTGTCGCCGCGACAAACAAACAGCTCGAACAAGAAGTCGCAACCAAAAACTTCCGCGAAGACCTCTTCTACCGCTTGAATGTCGTCCGCGTCCACCTCCCTCCCCTCCGCCAACGCGTCGAAGACATCCAGCTCCTCGCCGAATATTTCCTCCAAAGAATCGCAAACAAAAAGCTGCGCCCCCTCCTGAAACTCTCGGACGAAGCAATCCGCCTGCTCGAAGCCTATCCGTGGCCGGGCAATGTCCGCGAACTGGAAAACACGATGGAGCGCGCTTCGGTTTTGGCTACTTCGGATGTCCTTCTGCCCAAAGACCTTCCGCTTGGCACGCAAGCGGACCCGCAGCAGCTCGGCTCCCTCTCTCCCTCTTCTTCCCCCGCCACTTCCAACCTCGTGGCAGAGCTATACGCGGAAGCCCTCCGCCAAACGGAAGGCTCCGACCTCTCCCCCTTCGCCTGGATTTCTCGCCAACTCTGCCTCCACGCGCTGCAATCGGAAAACGGGAACCTCCCGGCCTCCGCTAAAAAACTCGGTGTCTCTTTGGCAGAAATGAAAAAGAAAACTTCCACCTGAATCCGTGAGATAAATGCAAAGAA
>DYNR01000028.1 GCA_020720945.1 Chthoniobacter flavus
GCCCGCCCTCCGTTCTCCCCCTTCAGCTTTCAAGTTTCAGCTTTCATCCTTCCCCCCACTTTTTCCTTTTTACTTTTTCCTTTTTACTTCCCTCCCCTCTGCGCCTCTGTGGTTCCTTTTGGGCAGTATTCGGGTTAATCCATCGCAGAAATCGTTCTAAGGAACTCCCAACCAAGATGTTCTTGGGCAAGCCTCCCGCCCGAAACAATGATTTCTCTCGCCGCAAAAGAACAATCCTCCATCCATTCCCAGACGGGCGCACTCTCCCCATCTTCGTCCCCTTCTTTTTCTTCTCTTTGAAAATGACGGTTGTCAATTTTGAGTAAAGCCCGGTAACTCCAGAGGTGGGGTTTCATGGAAGGAACTCCCATTTCTCGGACCGAACGAGAAGCTTTTTGCGGTATGACAAGACCTTGGCGGTCGATGTCGCCGAAATAAAAAATCGGGCGCACCCCTCCAAGTTCTTCAAAAAGCTCAGGAAAATAACGGACGCTGTCGAGGAATCGGTTGCCGTCACCGTAAACAACTGCGCTGAATCCTCCCCGCTGCTCGTTCCAGCGACAATACGAATGCCAGGAAGCGGCATTTTCTAGGACGATGACCGCATTTCCCGCAGCAGAAACAGGACCTCGCTTCCACCCAAAAGGCACGCCGATTTTTTCGCATCGGAGGTCTTCGGCAAGACGGAGGCACCCGGCGCGAAAGAGCGCAGAATCAACCAAAGAATCGAGGCGTTTTTCATCGCCAAAAATTTGCAAAGAGCGTTCTTTGATGGGGACAACGGGATCGCCCTCACGGCTTTGTTTAAGAAATTCGTCAATCCCGAGGAGGTCGGAAAAAGGGATCGCCACCCGTGCATTTGCGACAAAAGCCAAGCGGGGTTCCCATGGGTGCTCTTTGATTTTCCTGGCATCTTCGCCGGAGAAAGGAGAAAATCCAAATGCTTGAAACCAAACGGGTTCAGCGGAAAATGGAATAGTGATTTGAGCGATTCGACCGGGGCGATACCGCTCTGTTTTGATTTCCAAAACCCCTTCGGACTGGAATTCGCGGACATCTTTTTCCGCATCGGTCCGCTCGGATGCCGCCAGAAGTTTTGCCGATTCTAGCAGCGTTTCCCAAACGCAAGAAAAAGGCCGGCTGAACGCGCCCGATTTCTTCCCCCGGCAACGGTGCCATTCCGAAAAAATTTTCTGCGCGACCGGAGAGCGTGCCAAGTTCATTTCAGGCGAGAGCTTCCATCGCCGCGGCCATGGTCGTGAGCATGGGGATATTTGTGATTTTGGTGATGTAGCCGTCGCGGTCTTGCTCCGTGGTTTTTTGGCACATGACAACGGTTTGCGCGTGGGGGAGCATAACCCCCAGCCGCTCAGGAGGAAACGCCATGACGAGCTGCAACTCAAAACGGCGGGCGAGCGCCAAACAATCGTTGATGCCGTCGCCGGAGAGTTTTGAAAATGCTTCGTCCATGACGACAAGACCGAGTTGCTGGGAGCGAGAGGAAGTGCGGTCGCCGGGGTGGTAAACGCGCCGGAATGCCGCAAGCATAGAAATGAAAAAAGGGACTTGGCTTTCGCCGCCGCTGAGGTTGCGCCCGCTTCGCGTCAAAGAAATCGGCGGGGCATCTTCTTTGTCGGCGGGGAACATTTCGATATCGTAGCGGTGGTAGTTGCGGTAATCGAGAATGCGGGAAGCGCGGGGATCGGAAGAATCGGCGGCGTTGACCGCTTGCATCAACTCGGTTTTCGCCTGTTCCACTTCTTCGTCACGGATCACGGCGAGCAGGGGGTCGGTGACCTCAAAGCCGGTGTTCAGGAGCGCCCAAATGGAACCGTAGTTTGCCGTATCTTTTCGCTGGCTGATGCGGTAGCGGTATTTGCCCACGGGCTGGCCCATGTAACGGTCCAGGAGACGGATGGTGTTGGACGCTTCGGCAATGCGGCGGTTGAGTTCGTTGAGCACACTGTCTTCGAGGCGGCGCTCCCATTCGAGTTTGCGCTCGGAAGCGAGCTGGCGGGACTTTTCGAGTTCGACGGTTTCGAGAATGGCGAGACGGGATGCCCACGGCGCGTTGGAAGGGTCGTCGGCGACGAATTCTCCTTGGTATTCCGGGTGGCAAAGGTTGCCGTTCCCGTCGCGGACCGTTGCGAGAAGGGAGCGTTGGTGGTTGCGTTCCGCGAGGGATTCCGCCGAGATGCGACCTGCGGTAACTTCTTCGTTTGCAATTTTTTCCAAACGATCCAACCAGCGGGAAACCCCGGCGAAAAGGGCAAGGATGCGGGCCTCGATTTCGGTGTCCAAAACTCCGCTGAACCGGTTGCCGAGGACGGCGCGGCTTTCCGCCACGGAGATTTTGCAAGCGGCGATTTCCGACTCCGAAGACTGGATGCTTTCGCGGAAGGGCCGGGCGCGAATTTCGAAGGACTCGCCAGACTTTTTCAGCACGCCAATTTCTTCGGATATTTCCCGTTGCTTGGTTTCGAGAGAACGCAACCGGGAGAGCCTTTCCTCCCGCTCGGGAGTCATGAGCAACTCGATGGTCTGGCGGACGGTTTCGAGTTCGGTTTCTTTTTGCGGGAGGCGCGGGAGGTCGTGGGCCCGGTCGGGCAACGAGGGGTTATCCAGGCCATTCTTTTTTCCCGAGTCCAGCCATGCCCGGATGTCGTCCGCTTTGCGGGTGAGGCGATCGAGAGTCTCACGGATTTCGATTTGCTCCTTTTGTTTGACGGCACGCATCCGCTCGATCCCTTCGCGCCCAAGGGTGAGTTCGACGGAAGAGGGCTTGCGGGTATTCCGGCGGACGGGAGATTGTTTGCAAAAACCTTCCGGGGTAATCGCCTGATCGGCACGGGACGCTTCCAGTTGTTCGAGGGTTTCAACGCAAAGGACCTCGCCGAGCAAAAATTCCGCGTAGCTCTTGGCGGTGGGGTGGGTGACTTCGATTTTAGAAAAAAGCGAATCCGGCAGAGGTTCCGTTTTGCATTGTGCTGCTTCTGAAGGGTTTAGGAGTGCCTCCCTCTCGCGTCCGGGAGGGGTCAACGCCAAAATTTTGAGAGCCTCAAGGTAGTCTTTTTTCGATTCGACGACGATGGTCCACCGGTGGTGATGGAGAAAAAGTTCGAGGGCGGGCCACCACCGTTCGGCTTCCGGTTTCACCTCGATCAACCTGCCGAGTTGTTCCGCGCGGGTTCCGAGTTTTTTTTGGATGGCGGTGAAGAGAGGAAAAGAACCGGGAGCGCGCCCTTTGGACAAAAGCTCCAAATCTTCGACCACCTGCTTGTGTCTGTTGTTGGCAGATTTGATGCTCTCGTCAAGCGGGTGAAGGAGCTTTTGGGTGTGGTGCCAAATATCGTTGAAACAAGAAGAGAGCTGTTGCATCGCGGCGGCGCACTCGGAAGAAGAACCGGATCGGAGCCGCAAAAGCAAAGAATCATCTATGGCGAGGATTGAGGAGAGACCATCGAGCGACAGGGCGTTGCCGTGTTTCAGCCATTGGCTCCACTCAAAACAATGGGCATCGAGGCGTTGGCGGAAGGATTTGAGCGCGTCTCGGAGAGAGGCGACTTCGTCTTGGAGTTTCCGTTTTTCTTGCTCCAGGTGATGGATCTTCCCGTCGTCTGGATTTTTTTGGATTTCGAAGCGCACTTCGTCGAGGAGAGCCAGCACGGCAGCGTATCCGGCGTTTGCTTCTTCCAATTTTTTTTGGTCGTCTTCGTGTTGCGCCGTAAGGACTTGCAACTCGTGGAGATTTTTTTCGTGCCGTTCTTCGAGCTGCTTGAGCTTGATCGTATGGGAAATGTGATGGAGGACGGACTGTTCCCTCTCGGATGTCTCGTAGCGTTCGTGGTGGGCGCAAATGCGCTTCAAAAAAGCGGCTTCGTCTTCCTGTTTGGCGAGGCGTTTGCGGGTGTCGTCGTAGGCCCGGAGAGCGGCCCGCACTTCGCGGACATCGAGCGGACTTTCTTCCAAGATGAACTCGCGGATAAATTTTTCGACATCGTCTTCGAGTTCGAACGCGATGGCTTTGGGAAAAGTTTTTCGGAATGCCAAGGAATCGAAGTGCAAATGCCGGGGAGCCGCCATTTCTTCGAGGTATTCCTGCTGCCGAGAAAAAAGAAATTCGTTGCCGTATTCCCGGCGAATCCAAGAGCGGAAATCATCCTCGGAACGCAATTTCCCTCCAGGTGCGATCGCCTCGTATTCGATTCGCTCAGGGATGCAAAAATAAACATGGCTCGCCTCCGCTTCGGCGCTGTTATGCTGGATGCGGATTCCCCAAGTCTCCCGTTGGGGCTCTTTTCTTTTTTCGTTTTCGGGGCGGGAAAATTCCAGCGCAACAATGGTAACTCCTTGTTTGCGTAGGAAATGCCGTTGCCCGTTGCGAGTTTGATTCGTGTCGCCGAGGCAGTAGCCAACAATATCCCGCCCCCGCGCATTCCCCGCTGCCGCACGGTTGGCGCGCCAATTTTTCCCCAAAAGGACATATTGCATGAGATCGAGGATCGCGGACTTCCCGGTCCCGAAAGCACCGGAAATCAACACATTTTCATCGACATCGAAAATTTGCCGGAATCCATACCAATTGATCGCGACGATGCGGGTGAGAGAAATTCGTTGGCTCATAGGAAAGAGTCTTTTTCTTCTTCAGCGTCTTGAGAAGAAAGAGGATGTTGGTATTGGGCGGCTTTTTGTTCCCAGGCTGAAGCATCTTCAAAAGGAATCGTATTGCGGAGGGTCGAAAGAATTTCTACTTGAGATTCGCCGAATTGGGCGGGGTCGTCGTGCCATTGCACCCGGACCAAACGGCGTTGGCGCAGCTTGGCGAGCATCTCTTTTAGGAGCGAGCTGCTCGGCGGGTCAATGCGTTCAAAATAAAGCTTTAACCGCTGCCAAATGTCGTTTGTGGAAACGATAACGGTTTCGACGGATTGCTCCATCCTGGCATCGTGATACATCCGCCAAAGGGTGAGCACGAGGAGCGTTTCGGCTTTATTCAATCGGGCGATGAGACCGCAATCGCCGGGAACAGGACGGATTTGGAGGACGGGACGGTCGGGATCAGGAACCAGAAAGAGATTCAATGGGGCGAAGTAGGCGCTCAGCTCCGGCTCGTATTCGCGGGCGAGAAGATACAGCTCGCGGGCGCGCCCGGCATCGCCGATCAGTGCCCCGTGACAAAGGAGTTCCGTTAGAATGTCGGAAAAAACAGAACGATCCTCTTCGCGGATGCGGTTCCATGTAGCAAAATCAGGCCAAGGTAAGGGCATATAATTTCAGGAAATTCTTTCGATCGTGAAGCGTTCGATTTGACGGTCGGCTTGGGTATCCAAAGGGATGCGGACGGGTTCGGTGCCGAAATCGGCGCGGGCGGGATGGATGCGCCAGCGGACGGTGCGCGAAAGGCTGGAAGAGTTGCCGCGGTCAAATGCGAGAACCGCGAAGAGATCGAGAAGATCATCTTCGGTGGAGAGATGGATGGTCTCGGTGGAAATTTCGCCCCCTTTTTCCGGAAGGTATTTTTCGATCATCCGGACCGCGCGTTGGGGGGTGAGGCTGTTGATGTTGTGCCTCCGGATGTCGTCGTTTGCCGCCTCGGCACTCCCTTCGTTCATCGAATCTGGGAGTGCGAGATTCATCTGTGTTTTTTGGCGTGGAGAACGGGCGAGCGAATCGGCTCCGAAAAGGATTTCTATCTTCGGCGTAAGCAGATTCATGCCCGGCTCATTGGTCAAAGTCGCAAAAGATTTTCCTCCGTAAAGAAGGGAGGCGGCATCCATATAAGCTTTGACTTGTTCGGGGCGACGACCGCGCATTTCCGTTTGGTAGCGGTGCCTGGAATTGGAAATGCGGGCAAAATCCGCCATCCGCCCATCGATGGCGCGTTGCTTTTTTGGGATCGATGCGAGCAGTTTTTGCAAACGGAGAAACCAGCTTTCTGCTTCTATGTAAGCCATTTGCAAATCGACGGACAAATGTTTTGCGATCCCTTCGGCGAGCCGCTGTTTGGCAAAAGGGTCGAAGTAAGCTTCTTGCACGGTCATGCACGCCTGCGTCAGGCGGGGAAGCAACCCTGCTTCTTGGAGAGCATCGTAGCAGACCATGTGTTCGCCCGCATGGAACTCTACGAGAAAACGGCGGAGGGTTTCCTGCGGAGATTCGCTGGTCCGTTGGGCTTCTTCCTGTTGAAGAATCAAAGTTTCGACCGCGTGCATTTGTTCCTCGGCACGGGCGGCTCGGTCGCAAAGGTCTTTGACGGTTTGGCGCATTTCCTCCGGGCTAAGACGGTTCGGGTCGAGTGCGTCAGGACGAAGAAGATCGTTGCAAAGCGAGCGCAAAGTGGCTGCGAAGTCCTTGAGTTCGGCGGGGCGGGTTTCTCCGAGGTCTTGCAAAAGACGGAGCAAGCGGCGAAGCGATGGGGTGACCAAGATGTAATGCTCGTCCAAGCTAGTGCGCCGCGGATCAATCCAATGCGCTTCGATGAGTTTGTTGAAAAATTGTGAAGCCCTCTGGTCAAGATTGCGAAAAAGCCCTCCTTCATCTTCGTCGAGATGGATGTCCGGATGGCTCACCAAAACTTCGCCTATCAGCGCACGAGCCTCTTTGTAAACCACCAAACCTCCTTCGTCGGAGGCATGGACAAGGCGTTCGGCGCAATCGATGTAAACGGCTGCAGAAGGGCGGCTTAGCGGACGAAAAAAGCCGCTCCCCAGAAGGGACGCAAGTTTCCCCCCGAGCGATTGTTGCCGACTCCCGTTCATTTCGGAATGCCCCCCGTTTTACCGAACCGCACCCGCATCAATGGGAGCCTGTAGATGCAAGCCTGAAATCCACCTTCCATAGAACAAACGATAAACAAAATAAATACCGGCAACAAGGAAAACGGCATCGCTTATCCCTTCGCTGTCCTGAATCCCGGTCCACCCCCTCAAAACGGATCCTCGTCCTCCCCTCCCCCACGCGTGCCCGAAAAATGCCCGGCTTCCCAACTCTCAAAAAGTTTTTCGGGGATTTCCGACAAAAACCTCGAAGGCCTCTGGTGGAAGTCTTCGTAAGGCGAATAGCTCGCACCTCCCATTTTCACCCTCGGATGAACGAGGTAAAGCTCGTCGCAACAACGCGTTACGGCAACATAAAACAACCGCCTCTCTTCCTCCAACGCCGCGGGAGACTCGACCGCACGCGCCCCCGGAAACATCCCTTCGGTCAGCCACGGAACGAACACTACCCGCCACTCCAACCCCTTCGCCTGGTGGATGGTGGAAAACAAAACCTTCTCCTCATCCCCCTCTTTCCCCGGTGCCGCCCCCCTCGTATCAACCGCCCCCAACAACGCCAACTGCGACAAAAATTCCCCCGCATCCTCGAAGCCTCCAGCAAATTCTTTCAATGTCTCCAAATCCTCTTTCCTGCTATCGTAATTGGAAAAAGTCTCTTGCATATACTCGTCGTATCCAGCCAAAAGCACGCTTCCGATCATCTTCTGCGGCGACGCCACCACCCCCGACGGCACGCATTCTTCCATCGTGTAAACCCACTGCTTCCACGCCTCCACCGCTTTCCCCGGCACTTTCGCGCACCCCAGCAAACGGGAAAAATCTCTCTCCCCTCGCAACAGTTTCACCGCGTGCTCCCAAAGCGTATCCGCAGACTTTTCCCCCACCCCCGGCATCACGCGAACCATCCGTTTGAAAGAAATTTCGTCCGCCGGATTCACCGCAAACTTCAAATACGCAGCGACATCTTTGATGTGGGCTTGCTCGAAAAAACGCAACCCGCTGGTCATGGCAAACGGGATCCCCCTCCGCGTGAACTCCATCTGCAACTCCATCGAATGAAAATGCGCACGGTAAAGAATCGCGATTTCCCGGTGCTTGACCCCATCCGCCAACAACTCTTCGACCCTCTGCGCAACAAACGCCGCCTGTTGCCCGTTGGTTTCTACGCTCACCACCGCAGGCTTGTTTTCGGACGATTGGCGCGCCGAACTAAGCCGTTTCTGAAACTGCCCGATGTTCGCCGCAATCGCGGCATTCGCCAAATCCAGCACTTCAGGAACACTCCGATAATTCGTCTCGATCTTGAAAACCTTGGTTCCCGGGTAACGGTCGGGAAACTCTAAAATGTTTGAACTGTCCGCCCCGCGCCACGAATAGATGGACTGCGCATCGTCCCCGACGACCATCAAACTCCCGTGCTTTGCCGCCAACAAATCGACCATCCTCGCTTGCAACAGGTTGGTGTCCTGATACTCGTCCACCAAAATATGGCGGAACCTCCCCTGGTAATCCGCCAAAATATCCGGACACATCTCCAACAGCGCAAGAGTCTTAGACAACAGATCGTCAAAATCTAACGAGTTGCTCTCCCGCTTCCTGGCCTCGTAGGCGGACTGGAGTTTCGCGATGACTTCGATCCACTGGTAAAGGTAACGGTATTTTTGCGGTATAACTTTTTCGACGGGTTCGCAGGTGTTTGCCGAATAGCTGAAAATGTCTGCCAAGACGCTGGCTTTGGGGAATTTTTTGTTTTCTGCCCGCACCCCGGAACGCCCGACTTCAAAGTTGATCATCTGTTCCTGATCGTCCCGATCCAAAATCGTGAACCCTTGGGCAAACCCCGCAGCCTCGGCGTGCCGGCGCAAAATCCTGTTCCCGACAGAATGGAAAGTCCCGCCCCAAACGCCCTCCCCGCCTGGCACCAACGCCGTGACGCGCTCGATCATTTCCTTCGCCGCCTTGTTCGTAAAAGTCAGCAAAAGAATGTGATACGGCGCGACCCCTTGTGCCAGCAACCATGCCACCCGATAAGTCAGCGTCCGCGTTTTTCCGCTCCCCGCCCCCGCGATGACGAGCGCGGGCCCAGGCTCGCAAGTGACCGCCGCCAACTGCTGGCCGTTCAACTCTTTTTCAAAACAAATCCCGGCAGTCCCGGCGGACGAAGGCTCGATCCTGTATTTTTTATCCATACCCGTTTTGTTTTTCTTCCGCTTCCCCGTCTCAGCGAACCGGAGTCTGCAACGGGTCTCCCGGCGCTCCCAGCCTTGCTAACCCATACTG
Source organism: Chthoniobacter flavus (assembly GCA_020720945.1). Lineage (GTDB taxonomy): Bacteria > Verrucomicrobiota > Verrucomicrobiia > Chthoniobacterales > DYNR01 > DYNR01. Next base: position 9,057 of record DYNR01000028.1, read on the forward strand.
CAACAACGCTTCGGATTCCCCCCACACTTTGGCTTTGTTGCTCCCCAAAACCACCGCGATCACATCCTTCCCGTTCCTCTGCGCGCTGGAAATCAAACAATGCCCGCTCAAATCCGTATAGCCAGTTTTCATCCCGTTGCACTCGGGCATCACCCGCAACACCCGGTTCGTGTTCCGCAACTCGACCGTCCCCCCATCCGCCTTTTTGAAAAAATAATCGGGGAGCTGGACAATCGAGCGAACCACCGGATTGAAATACGCCGCCCGCGCCACCATCGCCATTTCTCTGGCGGTCGAAACCTGCCCTTCGGCGGGCAACCCGTTGGGGTTGTAAAACTGCGAAACTTTCCCGCCAAACTTCCTCACCCTCTCCGTCATGGCTTCCGCAAAATCTTGCACGCTACCGGAATAATCAACGGCCAACGCGACGGCAGCATCGTTGGCGCTCTTGACCAACAGCCCGTGCAAAAGCTCCCTCCGCGTGTATCGGTCCCCCGTTTTCAAATAAAGCTTGGTCGGCGAAACCTGCGTCGCCTCTTGTGGGACGACCACCAAATCATCGAGCTTCCCTCGCTCCGCAACCAGCAACGCCGTCAAAAGCTTTTGCGTGCTAGCCACCGGCATCGGGTAATTTTCGTTCTTCTTGTAAAGCACTTGCCCGCTTCTGGCATCGAAAAGCAACGCGCACCTCGCATCGATTTTCGGCTCGGCGTAACCCGACCCAACAACCTCTCCAACAACGAGAAACAACGCCATCCACCCGGACAACGCAAAAACGAAAACCTTTCTCCACTCTTTCATTTGTCTTTTTTTCCGCCCTTCTGCGGCATCTCTGCCTCTTTGTTTTTCTTCAACTGCTTTTCGATTTCTTCGTCTCTGGTCGCCCCCAGATCAACCGCTTTCAAATAGTGCCGCCGCGCCAACTCGACCGCGGGCTCTTTCCTCTGCAACGCAAAAAACGCCAAGTTGTAATGCGCGTCGGCGTAATTCGGATCCAGCTCGACGGCTTTGCGGAACGAAGCCTCCGCACCATCATACCACCCCATCTGCCCAACCGCGACCCCTAAGTAATTCCTCGCTTTGGCATTTCTCGGCTCGTAGTCAACAACCTGCGAAAACGCCGCCATGGCTTTCTCGTATCGCCGCGCATCCAAGTGGATCAACCCGAGCACTTGCCACGCCGGCGGCAAATCGATTTTCTGCTGGATAGCCCGCCAAAGACACTTCTCCGCATCCTCCGCCTCCCCGAGATAAAACGAGGTCATCCCCGCATTCACCAATAGCAACCGGTTGTCGGGCAACACCTTCAAAGCCTCTCCGTAAAACTCCTTCGCCCCCCGGTAATCCCCCTTCGCAAACGCCGCATTGCCCGCCCGCATCGCCTGGCGCACCGTCTCGGGCAAATCGCCTTGACGCAAGTCTTCGGGGCTTTCCTGCGAAGGTTTCGCCTGCGCTCGGGCTTCCCCGACCCCCTGCAAAAAAAACAGGGATGCCACCCCCACAACCGCAAGCGACCGGAATAAAAAAACGCCCTTCACTTTTGGGAAGAAAGCTCCGCGGAACGACCCGCCGCCGCTTGCACCGCCGCCGAAACATGGTAGCGCACGGCACCGGCCTCCAACTCCGCCAGCGCCGCAATCGTCGTCCCCGCCGGGCTGGAAATTTTTTCCCTCAACTCGGCGGGATGACGCCCCGTCTCCAAAACCAACGCCGCCGCACCCCGCACCGCCAACGCAGCCAACCGCGTCGCCGCATCCCTCGGCAAACCCGCTGCCACCGCCCCGTCCGACATCGCCTCGATCAGCAAACACGCGTATGCCGGACCACTCCCGCTGACCCCCACAACCGCATCAAAAAACTTCTCGGGCAGTTCCATAACTTCTCCGACCGCACCAAACGCGCTCATTACCAACCGCTTATCTTCTTCCGTGCAGTTGGGAGTAAAACACGCCGCCGTCGCGCTCAACCGGACTTCCGCCGCCGTGTTGGGCATCGAACGGCACACCCTGCACCCCTCTCCCGCCAACTCGACCAAACGCGCCAACGGCAACCCCGCCACCACGGAAACCAGCAATTTCCCCGCCAGCACTTCTCGTTGCTCCTGCGCCAACGCCCCCCCGACATCTCCGGGCTTCACGCACAAAAAAACCATGTCGCACTCCCGCGCCATCTCCGCAACACCCACGAACACCTTTGCCCCAAACCGCTCGGCAAAACGGGCCGCCGATGCAGGAAAACGATCCACCACACCCAACCCCACGCCCCCCTCAAAACCACCGGCCAAAAATCCTCCCGCCAACGCAGACGCAATCTGCCCACCACCGATAAATCCTATTTTAATCATTCTTTTCCTTTCTTTCTTCTGCCCATCATAGAAATCTCCGGAGAATCGGAAACAAAAAATTTTTCGCCCCCTCTTCCCTTCACTTTTGCCCGAGCCCTTTGAGCAACACACTCTCCGTCAGCAATTCCGGCAACACCACCGGAGGCTGCTTATCCCCTTGCGGATAAAACACATAAAACGGGACACCCACTCTTCCAAACTTTTTTAGCTCCGCCGTGATGGCCGGGTCCGATGCCGTCCAGTCCGCCTTCATCGGCACGATTCCCTTGCTGGCGATCCACCCGCGCACCGCCGGCGTATCTATCGCCGTCCGTTCGTTGAACTTGCAGGTCAAACACCAGTCGGCGGTAAAATCAACGAAAACCGGTTTCCCTTGCGCCAGCAACCCCGCCAGCGTCTCGGCGCGAAACGGCACCCACGCAATCCCTCCGGATTGGGAAACTCCTTCCCCGCTCCCCTTCTCCGCCCCAGAAAAAAGCCCCCCAAAATACCAGCCTCCGCCCCCGCAAGCAACCAGCGCAACCACCCCGGCAATCACCCTCGCCCGCCCCGTCGCAGGAAAACAAAAAAACGCGCCATAAAGCCAGCAGGCAAAACCGAAACACAAGAGCAACGACAACACCCAAACCACCCCCGCAAGCCCCTTCTGCCCGCCCAAAACCGAGAGCAACCACACGAGCGTCGCCAACAAAGGAAAACCCATAAACTGCTTGAGCCTCTCCATCCACGCCCCCGGCTTTGGCAAAAACCGGATCCATCCGGGGCTCGCCGCCAAAATCACATAAGGGAACGCCATCCCAAAAGCGACCGATGCGAACATGGCAAAAATCACTGCCCCAGATTGACCGAATGCAAAACCCAACGCCGTCCCCAAAAACGGTGCCGTGCAAGGCGTCGCCAGCAAAGTGGCAAAAATGCCTTGAAAAAAGGAGCCCGCATACCCGTCCTTCTCCGCCAACCCGCTCATCGTCGCCCCCGCTTTCCCCGGCAACACAATTTCAAACACCCCAAACAGATTCAACGAAAAAACGAACACGACCACCGAAAGAAACAGCAAAAACCAAGAGTTTTGAAACTGGAACGCCCAAGTGACTTGCTCCCCGCCTTGCCGCAATAAAACGACCGCTACCGCCAACCCGAAAAACCACAAAAAAATCCCCCCCGCAAATGCCAGACCATGCCGCAATATCTTCCCTTTGCTCTCCCCGGCCTGCCGCAAAAAACCAAAAATTTTAAGCGAAATAACCGGCAAAACACACGGCATCAAATTCAGAATCAATCCCCCTAACATCCCGTAAATCAACGCCATCCAAAGCCCCATCGGCCGCTCTGTTCCGACCTGCGCCACCCCCGCCTCCTCTTGTGCGGCGGGCACGGGCGCAATCCCCTCGGCCCCCTTTTCTGCCAAACCTTGCGGGGAGCGCACCTGCCAGCCTTCCTCGGTTTTTTCTCCGAGCTTTTCGCCCTTGAATACCAGCACCCCTTGCACCGGACCTTGCGCGGAAATTTTGACCTTCCCTTCGCCGTCCTTGAGCGCCGCTACCTCGCCGTGCCCGCTCATCGCCGCTTGGCTTTCTTCGCCGGGAATGAAATCCGCAAAACTGAACCCCTGCGGCACTCCCGCCAACGACAAATCCCACCCGCCCCCATTCCAGCTCCATTCTTCGGAAAACGGCGGCTTCCCGGTTTTTGGCACTCTCGCTTCGGCTTGCGCAAATAACTCGGTGTTCCTCAACAGGTTCTCCGCCCCACTCAAAACCGGTAGCGTCAGCTCGACGGACGCGTCTCCCGGAATGCAGGTGTTCTCGCACGCCAGCCAGTCGGCCTTCATCCGAAAAGTCGCTTCTTGCCCGCTAAACCCTTGCGGCACCAAGACTTTTGCAAAAAGCAACACCGCCCTTTTGTAGCCGAAAACATGAAAATCCCCAGGCTCGACCAAACGCCGCGGCACCGGCCACTGCAACTCCCCCATCGTGACCCCTTCGGGCAACTCCCACTCCAACCGGATGGGCATCCCGACATCGCCGGGGTTCTTCCAATAAATGTGCCACCCTGGCGCGAGCTGAAACAACGCCCCAACCGTGACGGGCTCCCCTGGTGTCACCCCCATCCGATCTGATACCACCGACACCCGGACCGCTTCGGTCTCGTTGACCATCTGCCCCCGCACCCCCTCTCCCCACAACAGAAATAGAAAAACCCACAAAAAAGAAAAAAGGACTCGCTTGCTCATTCCTCCCAACTTATCATGCCGCCGTGCATTTCGCAAAGATTGTTTCATCCCCCGCTTTGGCCGCGACACTGCGCATCTGCCTCGGCCTGATTTTTTTGCTGGCGGCCACCACCAAACTGCTCGACCCAATTTATTTTTTCGCCTCGATTCTCCGCTTCGATTTTTTTGATGCGAACTTCCTTTGGATCGTTTCTCTAGTCCTTCCTTACATCGAACTGCTTTTGGCTCTTTGCTTGCTCTCCGGCTACCTCCTCTTCCCCGCCTCGCTCCTCGGTATCTGGCTCCTGCTCCTTTTTTCCGTCGTCCTTTCCTTGGCCCGAATCCAAGGCATCGATGTCGATTGCGGTTGCTTCGGCCCCCTGCCTATTTTCCCTTCGTTCTTCTCGCAAATCTCCCGCAATGTCCTGATGGCCGCCGCTTTAGGCTTTTTAGCCTACAAAAACTTCCCCCGCATCTTGTCCCAAAAATCACCCCCCCCGAACCCAGAAAAATGAAAAATCTCGCTGTTTTTTCATTTACCTCTTGCCAAACCCATCTTTTTTTGTTCCAATCCACCACAGTTCTACCCGCATT
>DYNR01000516.1 GCA_020720945.1 Chthoniobacter flavus
GCCGTTTTTTTTGTTTTTCGCGGGGGAGGGGATGGAGAATCGGGGATTCAGAGGCTGGCGGGGCGGAGTTTTTTCCAGAGTATTTTGATGGGGTAGAAGAGGATGGCAAAAATGCCTTCTACGGCGAAGACCGCCCAAGACATGAGGTGGAGCGATACGGAGAGAAGCGGGGAGAGAAAGCGTTGGGCGGCAGGGCTTTTTGAATAGAAAAGGGAAGCGGCCAAAATGAGGACGATGCCGATAAATTTTTGGAAGGTCGTGACATGGGAGGGGCCGGGGAAAAGATGGAACCCGGAGCCGGGGGTGCTCAACATTTCGTAAATCAGGATGAAGCCGACATAGCCGATCAGGAGGAAGGCGGTGTCTGCGAGGATCGGGAATTTTTCGATGAGCCGGATGCAGGCGCCCGCGACGAAGCGGAGCGCGAGGATGCCGAGGAAGACCCCGGTGCAAACGACCCAGAGTTTTGGGCTGAGGGCGACAGCGGCGACAACATTATCCACGCTCAAGCTCAAGTCCATGATTTCGATCGCGATGATCGTCCCCAAGAGCCCGCGTTTTTTTCTTTTTTTGGAAGGGAGATTTTCGTCCGTTTCTTTTTTTTCGGCATGGGCAAAATGCTGGAACATCAGGTAGAGGAGATAGGCGGCACCGAGGATTTTCAGCCAGGGGTTTTCGATGATGCTTGCGGCAAAAAACAGGCAAAGGCCGCGGAAAAAATAAGCGCCGATGATGCCCAGTTTGAGGGCGAGGTATTTTTGTTTTTCCGGGAGGTGGTTGGCCATCGCGGCGATTGCTAGGGCGTTGTCCACGCTCAGGAGACCTTCGATGATGATGAGGGAAAGGATTACGGGGATCGCTTCCACAAATTCGGCTTGGGAGGGCAAAGCGAACGCAAGGAAAGAGGTGCAGGCGGCTAAAGTCGTCACGGGAGAGGGATGTAAAGGCAGGGGGCGGTTTTTTGCAAGAAGTTAAACGGAAAAAAAGCGGGGATGGCGGAGGCAGGGGGGAGGGCGGTGTTTCCTGAATCAGTGAGATAACTGCTGTGAATCTCTGCAATCAATTGGGCTGCA
>DYNR01000517.1 GCA_020720945.1 Chthoniobacter flavus
ACTTCTTACTTCTTACTTCCCATGCCTCCCTCTTCCACTCTTAGCCCTGTCGCCCGCTGGCTTCTCATCCTCATCCTCACCGCGGGAATCTATTTTTTCTACGGGTTCCTCATCCCCGTCTTGGCAGCCCTCATCATCGGTTTCGCCTCCTGGCCTCTTTTCGACCGCCTCCTGCGGATTTGCAAAGGCAACACCGCCTTGGCTGCCAGCATCGCCGTAACCTTCGTTTTAATCGCCATCGTCGCCCCCCTCGGCCTCTTGATTTACTACGGCATCACGGAAATCATCCGCGGAATCGCTTGGGTGAGCGAATTCCGCCTCAACGGTTTCGCTCCCCCCGAAGGAATCAAAGACCTCCCTTTCGCCGGTCCATGGCTCTACCTCCAATGGACGGATTTCGTTGCCCAACCCTTGGCTCTCGGCGACATCTTCCAATTTATCAGCGGCGAACACATCAGTAATATTTCTCGCGCCGCCCTAGCAACAGGACGATGGGTTTTCGACTTCGCCCTCTCCATGGTTTTCGTCCTCATCACCCTCTTCTTCCTCTACAAAGACGGACAATCCCTCGTCGGACAACTCGATACCATCGGCGAACGCATCCTGCCGGAACGCTGGAACCGCATTTCCCGCGTCGTCCCAGAAACCGTCAGTTCGACCGTCACCGGAATGACCCTCATCGCCATCGGCGAAGGCATCGTCCTCGGAACCGCTTACAGCCTTGCCGGCATCGAGTCCGCTTTGCTCTTAGGCATTGTCACCGGAGTCATGGCTCTCGTCCCCGGTGGCGCTCCCCTCGCCATGACCTCCGTTTCCCTCTACCTCGTCCTCAACGGCAGCGTCTTCGCCGGCATCGCCCTCTTTCTTTGGGGAACCATCGAGCTTTTTGTCGTCGATAAAACGATTCGTCCCAAACTAGTTGGCGGCCCCATCCGGCTCCCCTTTCTTCCAACGCTCTTTGGTCTGATTGGCGGAGTCAAAACCATGGGAATCGTCGGGCTTTTTATCGGTCCCGTTTTGATGGCATTATTGGTTTCCATTTGGCGCGAGTGGGTTATTTCCTCCCGCGA
>DYNR01000518.1 GCA_020720945.1 Chthoniobacter flavus
ACTAGGGTTTTTGTTTCGCTTTTCATTGTTTTCAAGAGTTGACCAAAACCGCCCCCGATTGTCTAATCAATTCAACCTTTTCATCCAACACCCGTGAAACACTTTTCTACCCTTTCTCTCTTCGCTTTCCTTTTCGCTCTATCTCTCTGCCCTTCAAACGGATACGAGGAACCCACTTCGCTTATGGGAAACTGGCGCGGCAACGGTGCCACCGACACCCTCAAATGGAGGAAAATCGGCGGCAACGAAGAAGTCGGCACATTCTACCAAATCGTTTTGACAGATGCGAACAAGCAGAAGCTCTGGACGAGTCCCGACACGATGGATGTAGATGACCCGATGGCGTTCGGCGAGTGGCACTTCGGGATCAGCATGCCTTCCGCATCGTTCGACTTGGACGGAAACGGGCGCGATGTATGGATGGCTCCAGCACCGCAAAGCGATGTCTCCCCCACTTTCTTCCGCGTCTTCCGCTGGACGGGTTCGACCTTCCGCCAAGACTTCGTAAAATCCCTTTCGGGTGATGCCAAACAAGGCGGGAAATTTTCGTGGACTTCCAACCCCTCGGAAAAACAGTGGTGGATCCAAAGCTGGGGAAAACGGGAAAGCGGAGGCATCTGGGCAACCGCCGTCCGTTACAGCGCCTCGGATGTCCAAGAGGCAAAAATTTTTCTCACCCCTACGGGAAAACCCGATTCGCCTCTGTCCGTCGCCAAATCTTCTTTGGCGCAAACAACTTCCCCACAATCCAAAACCTCCTCCACCAAACGCTCTTACCGCGCAAAATTGAGCGCAAACGACCACCGGAACTCTTCGGGCGAACCTCTTAAAACAGTGAACGACATCCTCCGCCAAGACCGCGCGAACTTTTACAAATACGGCCTACGCGATAAAGCGGACGAAGCAGACCCGTGGTTTGCATCCGCAGAAAACCGCACGCTTTTCTCGAAATGCGATGCCGTTGTTGTCGGAGATTTCCAAGAAAAAAATAAAATCCTCCACGGCACGCCCACCGTTGAAGTCGTGTTTGAAAACGACACCTTTTTCGTAAAAGTCCTCTCGGAATAA
>DYNR01000254.1 GCA_020720945.1 Chthoniobacter flavus
CGTTGCGGGAGTTGTCGAGGCCTTGGCGGACGATGCGGACATTGCGCTGCGGGGGTTGCAGGGAGTCGGCGGCGGGGCGTGGCATCCACGGGGGAAGAGTTTCTTCGGCGGCGAAGGAGCACGGAGCCAGGAAGAGAAAAAATAGGAAGAGCGGGGAAAAAAGGGCGCGCGGCATAGGGGTAAAAAAAAGGGTTAAAAAAAGCGGGAAGGGAGCTTGTCCGGTCGTCTGCGGAAGGGTGGAAAAGCGTTCTTTGCCAGTGGGGGAATCCTCGTTAGCCTAGGAGTGGGCGCGTTTGGGCGCAACGATATTCCGTGTTTTTTTCGGGCGAAACGAAAAGCAAAAAAGGCGGGGATGCGAATCGTTCTCACTTGCAAGGGGGGGGAGTGGGGGCTAGAGTGCGGGGCAAAACAAAAATATGAAACTAGAAACGATTTGTCTTCATGGTGGTGCGGTGCCGGATCCGGTGACGCTTTCGCGCGGGGTTCCTGTCCACAGAACCAGTTCCTTCGTTTTCCGCAATTCCGAGCATGCGCAGAATCTTTTTGCGCTCAAGGAGCTTGGCAACATTTACACCAGGCTGATGAACCCGACGCACGATGTGCTCGAGAAGCGGGTGGCGGAGTTGGAAGGCGGGGTGGGGGCACTGGCGCTTTCTTCCGGGACGAGCGCGATTTTTTATACGGTCATCAACCTTTGTTCGCATGGCGACGAGGTTGTTTCCGCGAATAATTTGTATGGGGGAACTTTCACGCAATTCAACGACATCCTGCCGCAGTTTGGGATCAAGGTGAAGTTTGTGGACCCGAGGGATCCCGAGAATTTTGCCAAAGCGGTGACGCCGAAAACCAAGATGCTATTTTGCGAGAGCGTGAGCAATCCAGGGTTGGAAGTTTCCGATATTGCAGCCATCGCCGAGATCGCTCATGCCAACGGTTTGCCGCTGGTGGTGGACAGCACTTTTTCGACGCCGTATTTAGAACGGCCCATCGAGTTCGGTGCGGACATCGTGGTGCATTCTTTGACCAAGTGGATGGGGGGGCACGGGGTCGCGCTCGGTGGGATCGTCGTAGATTCCGGGAAGTTCGACTGGCGTTCCGAGAAGTTCCCGCTTTTCACCCAACCGGACGAGAGCTACCACGGGATTCGTTGGGGTTACGACCTCGGCCCGCTCGCGCCGTTGGCGTTCATCCTGCGCATGAGGGTCATTCCCTTGCGCAATCTTGGCGCGTGTATTTCTCCCGATAACGCGTGGATGTTTTTGCAAGGAATCGAGACGCTGCCTTTGCGGATGGAGCGGCATTGCGCCAATTCTCTCGCTGTCGCCAAGTATCTGGCGGGGCATCCGAAAGTCGAGTGGACGCGCTATCCGGGCTTGGAGGGTGATCCTTCTTTCTCCTTGAACGCCAAATACTTGGGAGGAAAGGGCGGAGCGATGGTCGTTTTTGGGATTAAGGGCGGGAAGGCGGCGGGGCAGAAGTTCATCGAAAGCCTCAAGCTGTTTTCCCATTTGGCCAATGTCGGGGATGCCAAGAGTTTGGCGATCCATCCCGCGACGACGACGCATTCCCAGATGAGCGGAGAGCAGCAAGCGGCGGGAGGAATCACGCCCGGCCTGGTCCGTTTGTCGGTCGGAATCGAACATATCGACGACATTCTCGCCGATCTAGCGCAAGCACTCGATGCCTGATTCTGTTCACAAGGAAGTCCGCACGAAATTTTTTTCGTGGGGGAAAACCGGGAAGCCTTTTCGTTTTGTCGGGGGCGAGGAGTTGTCCGAAATCACCTTGGCTTACGAGACTTACGGGCGGTTGTCGCCCCGAGCCGACAACGCGGTTTTGCTGTTTCACGCCATGACGGGAAGCCAGCATGCGGCGGGGTGGAACCCTTCCGTTCCCGGGCTGGTTTGCGAGTGGAACGAAGAGTGCCAGAAGGGTTGGTGGGACGAGTTTGTCGGCCCTGGAAAAGCCATCGACACCGACCGTTATTTCGTCATTTGCGCCAACTATCTCGGAGGGTGCTACGGGTCCACGGGGCCCGCGTCCATCGATCCGCTCACGGGTTTCCCCTTCGGGTCATCGTTCCCGCGTTTGACGGTTTCCGACATTGTCAACTCGCAGACGCTATTGCTCGATTCTTTTGGGATCGAAAAGCTCCGGGGGGTATGCGGCGCGTCGATCGGAGGGTTGCTGGCGATCGATTTTGCGGTCCGCTTCCCCGGGAGGACCGAGTTGGTCATCCCCATCGCGTCGGGTGCGGAACTCACGACGCTGCAACGGTTACTGAATTTTGAACAAATCATTGCCATCGAAGGAGACGAGAATTTTCATCGTGGTGAATACTACGCGGGCACCCCGCCGCACCGAGGCCTCGCACTCGCGAGGATGATCGCGAACAAGACCTTCATCAGCCTTTCGATGTTCGAGTCTAGGGCGAGGAAAGAAGTGATGCAACCGAAAGACCACTTCGGGGCGTATTTTCTCAATAGTTCCCAAGAGTCTTACATGCTCTACCAGGGAAAAAAATTCGTTCCCCGCTTCGATGCCAATTCCTATTTGCGGATTGTCGAAGCGTGGCAGAGGTTCGACTTGTGCAAGGCTGCGAAGACCCCCGATTTAGAATCCGCATTTGCGAAATGTTGCGGGTTGCCGTTTTTGTTGTTTTCGATTTCTTCCGATGTGTGTTTTTACCCGGAAGACCAGGAGCAGCTCAAAAAGTTTTTGCAGGGGGCGGGAGCGCCGGTGGGTTTGGTTTCGGTGGATTCGGAAAAAGGGCATGATTCCTTTTTGCTAGAGCCCGCTTTGTATTCCGAAGCCATCGCGGCGGCGTTGGCTGATCCGGCGAGGGTGGGTTCGGAGGATTTTGGTTTTGGCGAATGAAAAGCGGCAGGGAGGAGGAAGGATGATTATAGAAAAAATGGAGAGGAGTTTCGGGGGGTATGCGGTTGCGGGGTTGATCCGCTATATCGTTTTGTTCAACGGGTTGGTGTATGTGTTGCAGTTGCTGGTTCCGGGGTTTGACCAGTTTTTGTTGTTGCGTCCCGACCTCGTGATGTCCGGGCAAGTGTGGCGGCTTTTTACTTGGGTTTTTTTGCCCGAAACGATGAGTCCGATCTGGATTTTGTTCGCGCTGTTGTTCCTGTGGTTTTTGGGGGATTTGCTCGAAGAAAGCTGGGGGAGCTTCCGTGTCAACCTGTTTTATTTGAGCGGGTGGTTTTTTACGACGGTAGCGGGGATGTTGTTGCCCGGCAGCGGGTTGGGGACCGGGGCGAATGTTTTTTTGAATCTTTCGATCCTTTTTGCCGCGGCGACGATGCAGCCCACTTACCAGGTGATGCTGTTTTTTGTGATTCCGCTGCAGCTCAAGTGGTTGGCGATTTTGAGCGCGGTGCTGCTCGGGTTGTCCGCTTTGGGGATGCCGCTGGAAAGCAAGGCGGCGGTGCTTTTGAGTTTTGCGAATTATTTTTTGTTTTTTGGGCCCGAGTTCGTGCGTGGGAAGAGGGAGCAAGGCAGGCAATCGGTGCGGAGAGAAAAATTTTTGTCGGGGTTGGCGGAGGCGGAGAGTTTGCACCGGTGCTCGGTTTGCGGGCGGACGGAAGTTTCTGATCCCGATTTAGAGTTTCGGGTGCGGGCGGACGGGACGGAGTTTTGTTTGGAGCATCTGGCGGGGAA
>DYNR01000519.1 GCA_020720945.1 Chthoniobacter flavus
GCGAAGACTTACACGGCGGGCCTCCACGCATCGGCGACTCCGTCGGACACTTTGGGAGTTTACCGTTTTACGGGGACGGGGCTCACGGGCGATGCGCTGACTCCGCATAACGAAGGCAATGCCGTTCCGAATGTCCAATTTGCATCGGCATCGTTGGTCAAAGGCGGGGGGAGTTTGCTGGAAACGCGTGCCACCAACGGGGACAACAACTTGAATGTCATGAAGTGGTCTAATGCGGCATCGTTTAACTTGGCGGAATACCTTTCGTTTGCCGTAGCGACCTCTTCTGCCGACCGGACGCTACGCCTGGATCGGATCGAGTTGGATATGCGGAGATTTCATGTTACGGCATCTCCGAAGAACTTCCGTTTTGCGTTGTTCCGCAACGGGACGCTTTTGGCATCCACGGAGCAAAACGGGCTAACGGCGACGACTTCGTTCCATGTGGCATTTGATTTTGAGGATGTGTTTGCCGGGGCGGGCGACACTTTGGAATTGAGGATTTACGGCTGTTTGGGTGATTCTTCCACAACCAGTTCGCAGGTATTTTTGGATGATATTGCGTTTTATGGGCGGGTATTGCCTTATGCGATCGGAAGTTACACGGAGTGGACGCTAAACCATCATTTGCTCGATGTGGCGGCGGGGCGTTTGGCGGATACGGACGGAGACGGGGTCAGCAACCTGTTGGAGTTTGCTTTGGGGATGAATCCCGAGCTAAACGATGCGAGGAAGGTTCCGTTTGTCCAGTATGAAGGCGGGCAACTCGTGATTTACTATCGCAAGCCCGCCGGGTTGGTCGGGGTCACCTATACGCCGCAAAGTTCAACGGATTTGGTTTCGTGGTCGCCCGTGAGCGGGGTGGATACGGGAACGACCGACACGGACGGGACACCGGTATGGAAAGCGAGCGTCCCTGCCGCTTCAGGCAAAGCTTTCTTGCGGTTGAAAGTCAGCGAGTGAGGGGAGGGGAGAGACGGGATTAGCAAGAGGCTGTCCGAAAAGGGGCGATTCTTTGAACTCGCATTGCGTATCCTTGTGTCGCTTTGTGGTGTTTGAGCCAA
>DYNR01000029.1 GCA_020720945.1 Chthoniobacter flavus
GTCTTCTGGCAACGCCTGCGCCGTCATCGCGATAATCGGAAGACGAGCTTCCTGCGAACCGTGATGTTTTCTGCGAATTTCCCTCGCCGCCGTTAACCCGTCCATCACCGGCATCTGCACATCCATAAACACGAGGTCATACCCGATGGTCTCGATGGCAAAAATCGCATCCCTGCCGTTGTGGACAATGTCGCAAGTCATCCCCATTTTTTCGAGCAAGGCTTCCGCCAAAATCTGGTTGGCAAGGTAATCTTCTACCAGCAAAACATGGGCATCCAACTTTTCAAATTTCCGCCTCCCTCCTCCCTCTCTCCACGCCCCTCGCTCTTCGCATCTCCAGCCCCCGCCAGACAAAAACAACCTAGAAAGCACATTGCCTAACTCCGAGTGCCTCAACGGTTTGCCGATACAAGCAGAATACGCCTCCCTCTTGCAAGCCCCGGTGCAACTCTGCCCGAACGGGCGGACATTCACCGTCCGCAGGCCGCGATAAACCGGGTCGGGCCACAGGGGCATCACATCGATTTCCCCCCTTTTTATCGCCACGGTCATATCGATGAAAACAACATCGTAAGACTTCCCTTCGGCTTTGGATTTATGGAGTTCCCTCCGCAGAGAATCGGGCGAATCCACCCCGTGGACTTCCATCCCCCAATCCTGCAAATGCGCCTGGATCACCTCGCGATACCCCTCGCTCCTGTCAAAAACAAGTGCTTTCTTCCCCGATAAAATTTTCAAATCCTTCTCTCTTTCAAGAACTTCCCCGCCCGCTTCTCCAACCAGCACGGTAAACCAAAACTCCGCCCCTTCCCCTTCTTTGCTGACAACCCCGATTTCTCCTCCCATCAGTTCCGCCAACCTCCTAGAAATCGTCAACCCCAATCCAGAACCGCCAAAACGCCGCGATATGGTGCTATCCCCCTGCGAAAAACGATGGAAAAGCATCTCCTGCTTTTCTTGGGAAATCCCGATTCCCGTATCCCGGATGGAAAACCGGAGGAGCATCCCCGACGCCTTTTTGGAATCCGCTTGAACCCGCACCGTGATCGTCCCTTCCTCGGTGAATTTGATCGCATTTCCAACCAAGTTATTGATGATCTGCAAAAGCCTCCCCGGGTCGCCTTCGACAAATCGCGGCAAGGAAAAATCGGGAAAAAAAATCAGCTCCAATTTTTTCTCCGCCGCACGAATCGCCAAAGCATCGACCGCCTCTTCGAGTTTTTCCATCAAATCAAAAACCGTCTTCTCGACCCCCAACTTCCCTTCCTCGATTTTCGAAAAATCCAAAATGTCGTTGACCAAGAGCAACAAGGCCTCACCACTGTTCCTTAAAACTTCGATGTGCCTCCGCTGCTCGGCCGTCAATTCGCTGTCCAACAACAACTTGCTAAACCCGATCACCGAGTTCATCGGTGTCCGGATCTCGTGGCTCATGTCCGCCAAAAACTCCCCTTTCCGCATGTTGTCTTCTTCGGCAATTCTCTTGGCTTCCGCCAGTTCCTCGCAAAGCCTCTTGCTTTCGGAAACATCAAAAGAAACTTCCATCGCGTTCACCACGATGGAACGAAAATCGCCCTCCGAAGAAAAAATAGCATTCGCCACCAGACGCAAATCGCGGGAAGACCCGTCCTGCGCCACGGTTTTCGTTTCGGCAAAAAACTTCTCCCCCCGACCCGCGAGCACGCTTTTCAAACATTCTCCAGCAACCTCTCCGTCTCCACCAAAAAAAACCTCCTCCCATTTTTTCCCTTCCAACGATTCGGGGGAAAAACCTAAAACCCTCTCGCAAGCCCGGGAGATATAGAGGATTTCTCCCCCTTGAGAAACCTCTGCAATAAGGCCCGGACTACCATCAAGAATCTGACTATATTCTGCGTGGTTCATTTTGCATTTCGATGAACATCATGGCTTTTTTCACTCGGAGAAGGCAAAAAAACGGGGACAGTCACCACGAGTTCCCCCGTCCGCTCTCCCGCACACGAAAGCCTCATGTCGCCCCCTAAAATAGAGAGGATTTTTTTTGCGACAACAGGTGCCAACCCCAACCGCTCCGCATGGGAAGAAGCTCTCGAAGAGGACTCCAAACTAAAAAACTCTACGGCCCGCGCGGGCGACAAGAAAAGCTTGTCTAACGGAAAAACGATTCCCGCCTCTTGCCCTTCTATGTGGCAAGTAAACGAGACGACATCCCCAGAAGTGAAACACTCTGCCAACCCAACTGCCGTTTTCATCGCTTT
Organism: Chthoniobacter flavus; assembly: GCA_020720945.1. Taxonomy (GTDB): domain Bacteria; phylum Verrucomicrobiota; class Verrucomicrobiia; order Chthoniobacterales; family DYNR01; genus DYNR01. Next base: position 2,238 of record DYNR01000029.1, read on the forward strand.
CAATAAAAGAGAGGGGTCGGCTTTCAAAAAAAACCGCTCGGCGTTTGGAGGAAGGCTTGCTTCAAAACGAATTTCGGGGTGCTGCGTTCTCATTTCTTCAACCAGCCAAGAAAGAGAAATGCCTTCCCCCAACTGAATGGTCATTTTCTCGATTCTTGCAATCACTCCCGCATCGTCGATCAAATTCCGCAACCTCTCCAAACTCTGCCCGAAAGACTCCCGATACATCACCCACCTGCCGTCCGATGACAAATCGGACACCTCGTCGAGCATCATTTCTCCGATCCCCAAAACCCCGTTGACCGGAGTCAAAATCTCGTGCGAAATCATCAGCAAAAATTCATTTTTGAGACGGTCGTTTTCGAGAAGCCTTTTGTTGGCTTCCGCCAATTCCTTCGTCCGATAAGAAACCATCGCTTCCAAGTTTTCGTTGTGCAAACTCAAGCACCGCTGCAAAAATGCGATCTTCAAGTGTGTGCCCACCCGCGCCAATACCTCGTCCGCATCAAACGGTTTGGTCACATAGTCCACCCCCCCTTCGGAAAATGCGCTCACTTTTTCTACCGCATCCACCAGCGCACTGCAAAAAATCACAGGGATTTCTTTCAGCTTTTCGTCCGCCTTCAAGTTCTGGCAAACCTCATACCCGTTCATCTCGGGCATGATGACATCGAGCAAAATCAAATCGGGCTTCCACTCTATTGCCGCGGGAATGGCTTCCATCCCCGAGGTAAAAGAACGGACTTCATACCCCGCCTTGCTGAGAATTTCTTCTAACAGCATCAAGTTTAACGGGTTGTCGTCCAATACCAAAACCCTAGGATTTTCTACGCCTCCGACACAATTCATGGGTTCACCTCCCCTTCATTTCCTGTTTTCTTTGCGCCGAGCCACTTCCGCAAAATCGCAAACAAATCTTCCGGGCTCACCGGCTTGCTCAAGTAATCATCCATCCCACCTGCAATGCAATTTTCTCGGTCGCCGTCCATCGCATGCGCCGTCAACGCAACAATCGGAACGCTTGGAACCGAACCCTCTTCTCGCAATGCCCCGTCTCCTCCCTCTCCTAAAAACTCGCCGGAACGAATCCTCTGCGCCGCCTCCATCCCGTCCATTTCAGGCATTTGCACATCCATGAATACAAGGTCATAACGCTTCTTCCGCAACGCATCCAAAGCATCCTTCCCGGTCTCGACAATGTCGCAGTCCAACCCTTGTTGGTGGAGCAATTCTTGCATCACCATCTGGCTGGGAACAAAATCTTCCGCCAGCAAAATATTACCGGAAAGAATCGGCTCTTTTACCTCCGCCAAAACAAGTTGCTCGCTTTCCCCGCCTAGTTCTGCTTTGACAAAAGAAACCGTGAACCAAAATTCCGAACCCTCCCCGAGCTTGCTGGTGACCCCGATCTCTCCACCCATCGCGACAACCAGTTGCTGGCAAATCGCCAACCCCAAACCCGTCCCCCCGTAATTCCGCGTCCACGAACTGTCCACCTGCGTAAAACGGGTGAAAAGCAACGGGATTTTCTCTTCGGGAATCCCGATTCCGCTATCATGGATCGCAAAACGGCAAACCGCTCTTTCCTCGCCTTCGGATTCAAGCCTCACCCGCAAACCGACCGTCCCTTCCCCCGTGAACTTTAATGCGTTCCCCACCAAGTTATCTAGCACTTGGCGCAACCGGTTGACATCTCCCAAAACTTTTTTTGGCACTCTCTCGTCCAACTCATAAAAGGATTCAATACATTTTGCATGGGCGGACATCGCCATAGACTCCGCAAAGCTGTCCAAAAAGCTGCGAAGTTCGAAAGGTTCGCAAACCAAATCCAGCACCCCAGATTCGATCTTGGAAAAATTCAAGATGTCGTTTAACAAGTTCAGCAAGGAACGCCCGTTCTCCTGCAAAACTTTCGCAAAACGACGCTGGTTTCCGTCCAAATCGGTATCGAGCAAAAGGTTGGCCATCCCCAGCACCGCATTCATTGGGGTCCGAATTTCGTGGCTCATGTTCGCCAAAAATTCTCCTTTCACCCTACTGGCTCCTTCCGCCATCTGGCGACTCTCTTGGAGCTCTTGCTCGGTTTTTCTGCGCCGCCAAATATTGACCACCATCTGCGAAAAAATTTCCAGCAAGTATTGCTCGAAGTCAGAAAACTTTCGGCTGGAAGAAATCGATTCAAACCCTACAAAGCCGCAACAGTCATCGCCATCAATGAGCGGAACGGTCACCACACTTTTTACCTTCTTGAAATCCAGCACCTTCCGCAAAGGATTTTCCTCGGGGATTTCTCTGACATCGGAAATATAAACCGTCTTTCCCTCCCGGTGTCTTTGCAACCACTCAGGATTGACCAAAAGGGGTGTCTGCGGCAAATCCGCATTTTTTGATTCCTCCCCTCCTGCCGCCCACTCGTGCGTGCAAACCGCTATCTCAGTCTCAAAATCGTATTTGACCAAAATAGCGTAATCCGCCTGGACAAATTCCCCCAACTCCTGCAGTGATGCATGGATCATTTCATCAGCTCTCTCCACCGAGATTCCGATGTAAACGGTCGCCATCCCCGAAAGCATTTCCAGCATCGCTTTTTGCTTTTCTTTGAGTGCTTCCGCCGCTTTTTGCATCGTGATATCACTCGCGATTCCAGCACTCCGGACAATCTCTCCCTCGGCATTTTTTACGGGAAAAGAACGGGAGCAAATCCACCGGACTTCCCCGTCGTCCCGCAAAATCCGATACTCGGCAGAACTCCCCGTTTCAAAAAACTGTCCCGCATAAGATTGGTACACTTTTTCCCGATCTTCATCGAGAATCAAATCCATGAAAGATTTCGGGTTTTCGTAAAGGCTCTGGCAACTCCGCCCCCAAATTTTTTCGTAGGAAGGGCTGATATAAAGCATCTCCTCCTGCTCTCCGACGAGCCAAAAAACATCTCCCATGTTCTCCGTCAACTGCCGCAACCGTTCCTCATTTTCGAGTATTTTCTGTTCTGACCTCTTCCGTTCGGAAATGTCCCGGAGAATCCCTACAGCATTCCACCCATCTTCCAGCTCGATTCCCGCAACCGATAACTCCAAAGAAATTTCTCTCCCCTCTTTGTGCAACCCCCGCAGTTCAAGCGTCTTGCCGAGCACATTTCCTTGCCCCATCTCACGGAAACGGGGCATCGCCTTCTCCTGCATCTCCCGATAAACAGGAGGTGCCAGCAAGTCATGGAGGTTTTCCCCAAAAACTTCTTGGCTCGAATACCCGAAAATCCGCTCCGCTGCGGGATTCCAAAAGGAAATCATTCCCCGGGAATCCATCATCACGATCGCGTCATTTGCGGATTCCGTAATCGCCCGCAACTTTGCGGTGATTTCGCTGATTTCGACCTCCGCCTTCTTGCGGTCCGTCAAATCGAGCACTGCCCCGATCAACCCTTCCGCTTTGCCGTTTGTCCCCACCAAACAGGACTTGTAAAAAACCACATCCCGCATTTCCCCCTTTGCATTGTTCAACCGAGTCTCGTAAACTTGCCTCCCTTCCTGCGTAAACAACTCCTGGTCTTTAGCGTGAAATTTTTCCGCATCTTGAAGTTTGCAAATTTCAAAAACGGTCTTGCCTATCAGCGATTCCCCCGTGGTTCCAAAAAACCTTTCAAACTCGCTGTTCGCCCCGAGATACCTCCCTTTTTCATCTTTGTAAAAAATCGGGATGGGCAGTGTGTCCAAAAGCGATTTGAGAAAACTGTTCGCGGTTTGCAAATCCTCTTCCTTGTCGAAAATCGCAGCATCCGTCCGCGTCAATAACACATAGACAAAAGCCAATAACCCGCACGCCAATACCCCTGTCAGCACACCCGAAAAAATCAAAAATTCGGAAAACCAAGACTTGCTGGCGGAATCGTCAAAAAATATCCAAAGATTGGCTTTGCAATTGCCGCAAGAATCAGAAAACACGGCCTGCACCACCTCCCAAGACTTCCCTCCCGCCTTGGATGCCGCATCAGAAATTTGCTCCGCCTGCAAAACCGCAGTCCCCTTTTTTTCTGAAAATCCCAATGCCTTTTCAATCTCCCGATCCGAAGCGTAAACAAGAATGCTCCCTTTTCCTCTTTCCTCTCTCTCCCCTTCCGAAGAAACAAAAAAACTCTCGGGAACGCTCAAAACAAAATCTGTCTCCGACCGCAACCCCCAATCCAAAAAAATCTGCGAAAACTTTTTTTTGACCCCCACATACCCAACCAACCCGTTGTCCAAAACCATCGGTTCCTCAATGCAGAAAAAAAACTCCCCTTCCGGATTTTTTTCGACGCTGAAATCAAAAATGCACTGGCGTTCTCGGTCTCCCTTACCGAAACAAATCATCCTCTCCTCTTTTTCCTGCGGCGGAAAACTCAAAACCGCATTTCCTTCGACATCGTAAAACGAAAGCACGACCAGCCCGTCTTCGCTTTTGAAAACTTCATACAAACCGGCCGCCTCTTTTCCCAAAGCGACCAGATTATTTTTTTCCATTGCCTCGGATAACTTGGTGTCGCCTGCGGCGACTTTAAGCATTTTTCGCGTGCAAAAAATCGCATCCTCGATCGTCTCTCGCACTTGCAATTCGCTGCTCCGCTTCAAAAAAGCGATCCGCTCTTTGCTGGACTCCTCGTGCTGCAGGTGCAACAGCCAAAACATGACGGCAAAAAGCAAAAGCAACATGCACGCCAAAGGAAAAAACAATTTCTTCCGCACGAATTCGATCGGCTTTTGCTCTGTATGGTTGACCCCTACCATCGCAACAATCAAAATCAACAAAACCACCATCAGCCCGATCGGAAAAACCGAACGGAACGCAACGAGCCACGCCCACTTCTTTGCATCAACATCGGCCCCTAAAATCGCCAACACTTTTCCTGTCTCTGGATCTAAAATTGGAACGATCGCAGAAATCCATGTCCCCTTTTCATTCGTATAAGACCCTTCGACATACGGCTTTCCACCCGCAAAAACTGCCCGCAACTTTTCGGTCGGCTTTTCGTAAATCACCCCAGGCAAGGTGAACTCTTCGTCGTTTTCCGAAAGGCTCTCCATGATGAACACGACCTCTTTCCCCCGCATCGTCATCAAATACAGCCACTTGCTTTGCGAGATCGCCGCCGCCCCCCCCACCAGATACCGCTTGGCCTCGCCGTATGCGGGCAAACTCAAATCATCCGGGGTCAACCCGAACTCGCCCAAATGCCTTGAAGGAAACCCCGCAGCAGCCAACTCGACGCTCCGCAAAAAATCTTCCCGCATCTCCCGGTCGGTGCGCTGGATAACCCAAATAGGCAAAATCACCCCGCATAAAAGCAGGGCGATCGCCAGTAAAGCCGAAATGGAATGTTGGTTTTTGAAAAGCATTTTATGGTGTTCTTCTTGTAGGAAATCGCTTCTGCGGAGGGCTGTTGCCAGCACCTGCCGCAGAAGCTACCCCCCCAAAAAATCACTCGCTTTCTTGCGCGTCTGCGGCAGCAGCAATCTCCTCTGCGCTGAACACTTTATCAATATCTAAAATAATCAAAAACTGGTCTTCGCGCTTGCCCATCCCCAAAATCAAGTCAGTCCGCCAACGCATCCCGAGCGTCGGCGGCATTTCGATGTCCTGGGGCTCTAGCTCCAAAACCTCGTGGACGGAATCCGCCAAACCTCCGATGACCGTCGTCTCGTCGTCCATCGAAATTTCCATGACGATGATGCGGGTGTTTTTTGTATCCTCCGCTTGCGGCAGCCCGAATTTTTTTCTCAGATCGACAACGGGAATCGCATTCCCGCGCACATTGACGACGCCCCGCATGAATCCGGGTGCCGTGGGCACCCGGGTGATGCGGCTCACATCGAGCACTTCCCTGGCCTTGAACACATTGATGGCGAAAAGTTCGTCTCCCAAGCGAAAGGTCAAGTAGCGGGCGGTTTCCGAGATGGAAGTGGCACTCATAGTTTTTCCTTATTTTGCAATGGTTGCTTCATCGCTCAAAAACGCTCGAAGTCACTGTCGTTCCCAGAATTGTCTCCGAGATCGATGTCAACCCCGCCGTCTCCAGAAGTTTTCTTCGCCGTCCCTCCCATTTTCATCGGCAGCATATTGCGGTTCTTCCCTTCGATCTGCATCCGGGAAGCTCCTGGATTGGTGCGACCTGCGCCAGTCGAAGCGGGACGGGTGACCAGCCGCGTGGCTTGCGCCCCACCCGTTTCCGTGACCTTGAAAAACGCGATCGTGCTTTGGAGTTGCTCTGCTTGGCTGGACAGCTCGGTCGATGCGGAAGCGAGTTCCTCCGCGGATGCCGCATTTTGTTGCACCACTTTATCCAACTCTTGCATGGCCTTGTTGATCTGCGATGCCCCGATGCTTTGCTCCTCGCTGGCCGCAGAAATTTCTTTGACCAAGTCGGCGTTTTTGCGGATGTCTGGCACGAGTTTGGAGAGCATCCCCCCGGCGTTCTCCGCGAGTTGGACGCTGCTGCCAGATAGCTTGCTGATTTCCGCCGCCGCATTCTGGCTGCGCTCTGCCAGTTTCCGGACTTCGGACGCCACCACGGCAAACCCTTTCCCGTGTTCCCCTGCCCGCGCCGCTTCGATGGCGGCATTGAGTGCCAACAAATCGGTCTGCCGCGCGATTTCTTCGATGATGGATATTTTCTGCGCGATGTCTTTCATGGCCTGCACCGCCGCTGTCACGGAATCGCCTGTTTCCAAAGCATCCTGCGATGCCTTCGAAGCGATCCGCTCGGTCTGCCGCGCATTGTCCGTGTTCTGGCGGATGCTGGCGGAGGATTCTTCCATCGTCGAAGAAATTTCTTCGACCGATGCCGCTTGCTCGGATGCCCCCGCCGCAATGTTTTCTGCCGAACTGCTCATCTCTTCGCTTCCGACCACCACATTCCCCGCCGCCACGCGCACCTCTTCCACCACGGAACGGAGGTTGGAAACCATGCTCTTGGCGACCTCTGCCATCTGCCCGATTTCGTCTTGCGAATCTACTTTGACTTCAACCCGGAGGTCTCCGCCCGCTATCGTCCGCAAAGTTTCGATCATCGAACCAATCGGACGGACAATGGAACGGGAAATAACCATCGCACAAAAAATGCCGATCACGGTTCCGACCAATAAACCAACCACCATCACCACGGATGCGGTGAAAAGGGCGGAAGATGCGGAAACCGTCGCTGCTTGCGTGCTCTTTAGCTGCGCCTGTGCGCTAGACTCTGCGGCACCCAAAACCTTATCGGCTGCAACCAGGCGCAGTTTGACCACTTCTTCCCGCTTCAACCAGTTGCCAAGAAAAGTCTCCATGCTTTTTTCATAAGCAAAACCTGCACTCGCACACGCTTCGATGAGTTTGCTTTCTTCTGCATCCGGGGTCATCGCACGAAGTTCGGATAACTTGGCATCTACTTTTTTGAATATCCCTTTGGCTTTCGTGAAAATCTCGGGCGAACGGCGAAACTGCGCTTCCCATATCCCGATGCTGATTTCATTCCCAAAATCAATGATGTCATTTGCGATTGCCATTTTTTTGGAGAGTTTGCGCAGTTCATTCGCCGAGGCTGAACGGGTCAATGCCTCATCAAACCGCACATCTTGCAACTTGAGCCAATCGTAGCAAGTTTTCATGTAACTGTCTGCCTCATTTTTTGCGGATTGCCGCTCTCTCTCAAGCACATTGGTGATCTGCACCGTCTCTTTGACCTGCCGCCCATATTCGAGGGCCGCCGCCTTGGCTTGCTCCGCCGCCACCTTCAAATCACCCAAGGAGGGTTCCGAAGACCCGAGCTTATAGGCGGCATCGATGTTTTTTAACACTTCCGCCAAACTCGCTTCTGCCTTCTGCAAAAAGTCGGTGTTTTCCGTGTAGGTGTATCCGCGCATCTCATACATCGTCTGCAAAGAAGTCCGCTCGACTTGGTTGGCAACCGATAGCGCGGGCATACTTTCTTTGCTCAATGTATCGGCAATCTGCCGCACCGAACTCATTTTTAATACCGCCATCCCCCCGAGTAAAATGGCGATCACTATCACGATTCCAAAGCCGATTGCCAGCTTGGTTGTTAGTTTTAGGTTTTTCATGGTTTTGTTTTTTTGCTTTTGTTTCTGTTTCTGTTGGTTAAAAAAAATTTAATGACGCTTGTTTTCTCCGCTCTCAGACTTCGAACATGGTATTGCCCTGGATTTGCCCCCGGTTGGAACGAATCAACCCAGGGACATCGAGAACGAGCGCGACCGTCCCGTCCCCCAAAATTGTCGCACCGGAAAAATGGGTGACATCCCGGCAAAGCCGACCCAAGGATTTAATGACGGTCTGGTGGTTGCCGATGACTTTATCGACCACCAACCCGAGCCTTTGCCCCCCTTGCTCGACAATCACCACCCGCTCCAATTCTGCCTCGTTATCGCGAAATCCAAAAAGATCGCGCAACCGCAAATAGGGGACTAAATGCCCTCGCACATCCACCATGTTCCGCGAGTTGTGCTCAAGCCGCCGCTTCCGCGTCAATTCGATGGTCTCCGTCACGATTGCCAGCGGCACGATCACCCGGTCTCCATCCACTTCGACCATCAACCCTTCGATGATCGCCAGCGTCAACGGCAAGGACAATAAAATCGTCGTCCCACGACCAAAAACGCTCTCCAGTTTGACCTCCCCACCCAAGAGTTCGATCTTCTTTTTGACGACATCCATGCCGACCCCGCGCCCGGAAATGCCCGTCACCTGCTGCGCCGTCGAGAATCCAGGAGCAAAAATCAGTTGCTGGATCTCTTCATCGCCCAATCGCACCTCGGCAGAAATCACTCCCCGTTCGACCGCCTTGTTCCGGATCCGCTCGGTATCCAACCCCCTCCCATCATCGGAAATCCCGATCACCACCCGATCCCCGCAATGCGACGCCGTCAAACAAATCCTCCCCTTCCGGGACTTCCCTCGTTTTTCCCGCTCTTCGGGTGTCTCCAAACCGTGATCCAAACTGTTCCGGAGCAAATGAACCAGCGGGTCGCCAAGCTGGTCGAGCACCGTCTTATCCAATTCCGTGTCCGCCCCCTCGATCTCCAGTTCGACTTCCTTTTTCAATTCCTTCGCCAAATCCCGCACGAGCCTGTGGTATTTTCCAAAAGTCGCCCCAACCGGCATCATCCGAATGTTCAAAACGATGTCGCGCAACTCGGCCCCCAGCCGCTCCATCCCCTCTACCGTGCTCTGCAAATCGGGAAAATCATCGGCGACCCTTTTCGATGTCGCCATCAACTGCGCCTGCAAAATAACCATCTCCCCAACGAGATTGACCAAACGATCCAGCTTTTCCGAAGGAACCCGCAAAGTCTCTGCCGCCGATGGCGAAACAGCTTTCCGCTCGCTCCCGACAACGGCTTCCTCTGCCTTGACCTCTGGCAAAACCGGCAAATCCTCCTCTCTCCCAAGAGCCTTCTCCCCATCCACCTCCCCCTCTTCGGGCAAATCGGCAAACTCGGAAACAAACGAAATAGAACTCCCGCTCTCGACAAAAAAGAACGCTTCTTTCACCCTCGCTTCATCGGCGCAACAAGCCACTTCAACCCTGTATTCCTTGCCCCCGGAAGCCAATCCCCTTTCCGAAACCTTGCACTCGCCGATCTCCCGCAATTCTTTGAAAACCGAATCCACCGCCCCTGGCGTCGAAACGACTTCTTCGGACGGACAAAACACGACCCGATGAATCTTGCTTTCGGGAAGAGCTTCCTCCGCCTGCTCTTGCTCGGGATCTCCCTGGAAATACCAGTCTGGAATCTCCGTCGCCGCCTCTAATTCGGGCACTCTCTTGTCGGAAACAAAATAAACGGTCAGCGGCAAAGCCTTGGCCAATTTGTTTTTCGTCAACCCAATCCCCGGGGTATGAAATTCGCTGCTCACAACAAACCCCACCGATTCGAGAACCTTAAAAAGACGGACAGGCGTGATCCCTACCATCCGCTCAAACGCATCCAAATCATCGATCGCTAAAGTGTAACGCAGAGGAAACTCTTCGGGGGCAGATGCCCACGCCCCATAATGGTGTGCACCGGAAACAACCGCCCCACCTCCCTGTTCTTTTGCAACAACTTGGGCTTCCCCTTCCTTTTCTCCTCCACCTGCCTCCAGCAACTTTTCGATCGCCGCAACTTTCTCGGAAACATCATACCCTTGCTCTCCCGACAAATCCTCGACCATCGCCTTCAAATCATCCGAGGATTCCAGCAGCACTTCCACATGCTCCCTGCACGGCTGCATCTGCCCTTTCCGAAACCGATCGAAAAGGGTCTCCATCACATGGCTCAACCCAATAATGTTCCGAAAACCAAGAAAACCGGCAGTCCCCTTGATGCTATGCACAGACCGAAAAATCCGGTTCAGCGTCTCCGCTTCCGTCGCTTCGGGTGCCTTCTCCATCCCCAAAAGCTCGGTCTCCAAAACCGCCAAATGCTCGACGGCTTCATTCAAAAATTCTTGCACCAACTCGTTGTCGTCAATCATAGGATTTTCCAAGCTAATTCCTTCTTTTCAATCAAGAAACGATTCCAAATTCTTTACTCAAGTTCATATAGTGAAAAAGCCTCGCAACCGATGCGCCGACCTCATGGAACGAAAGGGAACCGCCACCCGAACGAAGTTCGTGCGAAAGGGAACACAAAACCCCCAACGCCAACGAATCCAAATCCTGCACCTCCCCAAAATGCAATTCGATCCGCCGCTCCCCCGCAGTCAATAATTCTTCGAGCTTTTCCCGCAAACACTCGGAACGCTTGCCGACCCAATCCCCGCCTGGCTTGATTTTGACTACCCCGTTCTCAAAAGCGACAGAAATCCCCTCTTTCCCTTCACTCCACTGCAACTCTTGGCAGACCGCCTCCTCGTCCACCGCACTTTTTTTTCCGCCAACCTCCCCCGCAACGCCTTCTCGTTCATACGCATCCAATATCGGCTGAAACTCCCTCTGGATCGTATCAACCGCACGAAGCCGAACCAAGGTCTCTTCGTCTCTCTTCTTCTGCAATTCTACCACTTGCTCCACAATATGGAGCAATTCATCGGAATCAAACGGCTTGTCTAAAAAATCATCGCACCCGCACCGCAATAACTCCATCACCATCGGTTTGTCGCCATGCCCCGTAATCGCTATGGCAGGGCAATGCGGAAACTTCTGCTTGGCAAAACGGATCACATCGATGCCGCTGATCCCCGGCAACAAGATGTCGGAGATCAAAACAAAGTTTTCTGCGCTATCCAACTTCTCCAAAAAGTCTTTGGCATCTGCCCCGTTAGACCAGGCGACAACCCCGTATCCCTCGATGCGGAAGGACAAACGCAAGCTATCCAAAATATCTGTCTCGTCTTCAACCAAATAAATGTCGGGCTTTGATTTATCCATGCCCCTCTTTTAAGCAACAGCCATGCCAACCAGAAAAAAACGCAGGAACAATCAATCGCAACCGCAAGAAAAAGAACGGGTTACAATCGATTTAAAAATTAAACCGCCCAAAAAATCCACCCGTGCTCCCCGCCCCAAACATCAACCAAAGTTGACAAACGGTTGACAACCTCCCCACAAGAACTTCCTACATCAGGAGAATCAAATCAGAATTCAGAATTCAGGAGTCAGAATTCAGAATCGCGCGCAGCGCCTAGCCTTCCCTTTTTCTCTTACCACTTTTTCTCTCTTTCTCTTCCCCTCCCCCCTTCTTACTTTTTCCTCTCCGCATGGAGATGTTTGGACAACGCTTGCGGGGTGACTCCCAGCATTCTGGCAGCAACCGCCTGATTCCCTTTCGCCCTCCGCAACGCCTCCCGAATCAACAAAACCCTCGCATCCCCCAAAGTAGGCAAAAC
>DYNR01000030.1 GCA_020720945.1 Chthoniobacter flavus
GCTTCCATTACAGATCTTCTTTGCATTTATCTCACGGATTCAGGTATGATTAAAAGGCGGTTTAATTGCAGGAATTGCCTGAAATTTTCCCTTGCTCTAAAAAAGCGATTCCTTCTTCGACGGAAGGGAAGATGGGGATGATTTTATGAATGCCCACGACTTCAAAAATGGATCGCACCTGTTTCTGCATTCCGCAAATAGCCAACGCCCGCGGTTTTTTACTGTTGATTTGCAAAAACTCGATCAATACCGCCAAGCCCGATGAATCGATGTAATCAACTCCCCGAAAATCCAGCACCGCACGAGAGCTTTTTGCCCCCAATTCCCGCAGCAACAAACGCAGGCGAGGAGATTCTTCCAAGTCCACCTCGCCAGACATTTCCACCACCGGAATTCCCTCTTTTTGTGTCACCTTCGATTCCATAAAATACTACCAAAAACTAGTGTCACTTCAATCTTGACCGGACACTAAGCGATTCATTCGGCGGGATCGCTCCATCGCCCTCGTTCTTTGATTAAATCCACCAGTTGCGAGACGGCTTCTTTCTCGGGGAGATTGAACCGCACGGCTTTTTTTCCGACATACAAATTGATTTTTCCGGGTGCACCCCCCACATATCCAAAGTCGGCATCCGCCATTTCTCCCGGACCGTTCACGATGCAGCCCATGATGGCGATTTTGACTCCTTTCAAGTGGCGGGTCGCCGCTTTGATCTCTGCTGTCGTGCTTTGCAAATCGAACAGCGTGCGCCCGCAACTGGGGCAGGCAACGAAGTCTGCTTTCACGCTTCGGACTCCGGCGGCTTGCAAGATATGGTATGCGAGTTCGATGGCTTTTTTCGGGTTTGTTTCGCCTTGGACGAGCACGGCATCGCCGATTCCGTCGCACAGCAACGAACCGATATTTGCGGCGGCTTGCAACAGGGCGTTTTCCGATTTTCCCTCGCCGGGGGCAAAGGTGTCTTTGAGCAAAATCGAATGGCGGTGGCTCAAGCGGCTTGCCAGAAGTCGGTAGGCGGGGATGGGAAGCAGCGGAACGCCGTCCGCGACAGTGACGAACAAGGGAACGGGAGATGCGTTGATTTGGGCCAAGTGCCCGGCATCCCTCGGGTCGCAGCTAACGATTTCCGCCTGCTCCAAAACGATTTCGGGGAGGTAGTCGGCGGAGAGCGAGGCACCCAAAAGATTTTGTTGGGACTCTTTCACGCAAACGCGGACGGGTTCGCTATCCCCGAGGGAAACGCCGTTGACGAAAAACTTTTCGGACGGGCGGCGGGCGTAAGAAAAAGGGTCGAACGGCAATGGGGTTGACGGGTCGAGTTCCAGTTCTTCTTTTGCGGGGGATTCCGCTAAGGCAATGAGCGCGTGCGCCACGGGAATTTCGTTCACGCTGTCTTCCGTCAAGGAAACACGGATCGTGTCGCCGATTCCGTCCATGAGCAAACTCCCGATCCCCACGGCGCTTTTGATTCTGCCATCCTCTCCGTCCCCCGCCTCTGTCACGCCAAGATGCAGCGGGTAATTCCAGCTCTCGCCTTCTTGCTTCAACCGCGAGGCGAGCAAGCGGTAGGCGGCGATCATCACCTTCGGGTTCGAAGCTTTCATGGAAAACACGAAATCGTGGAAGTTCCGTTCTCTGGCGATCCTGGCAAATTCGAGGGCGCTTTCGACCATTCCGAGAGGGGTGTCGCCGTAGCGGTTCATGATGCGGTCGCTGAGCGAGCCATGGTTGGTTCCGATCCGCAAGGCGATCCCGTTTTCTTTGCAGTAGTCCACGAGCGGGGCAAACGCCTCGCGGATTGCCTCCAGTTCCTTCGCGTATTCTTCCTCCGTGTATTCCCTGGAAGCAAAGCGTTTTTTATCGACAAAATTGCCGGGGTTGACCCGGATTTTTTCCACCCATTTTGCGGCTTCTGCGGCGACTTGGGGTTTGAAGTGGACATCGGCGACCAAGGGGATGCCGCATCCTTCCTCCCGCAATTTTTCGCGGAGCACCCGCAAGTTTTCGGCATCTTTGACTGTTGGGACGGCGAGTCGAACCAACTCGCACCCAACGCGTTGCAAGGCGGCGATCTGGGCGGCGCAAGCCTCGGTGTCCATCGTGTCGCAAGTCAGCATGGACTGCACTAGGACGGGGGCGTGCCCGCCGATCACGGCAGTTCCTACGCGGACGGGACGCGACGGCCTCGCGGTTTTTCTCCACGGATTTTCACAGTAAGCGGCTTCCTGCATAAACGGTGCTTGCGGGTCGGAAAACATCGGGCATCCGCGCGCGGAACCTCATTCCTTTTGACCGGGCGAGAAGCGCATCTCTGCGGGTGCTTCTTTTTTTTGCTTTTTCCACGGCAAATCCATCACATCGTAAAATGTCACATAGAGCATGAACCCGATGAGCAAAAACGCGAACGCGCTTTGCACGATTTCCAAAAAGCGGGTGTTGATGGGTTTCCTGCGAATCGCTTCAAACACGGCGAGAACGATGTGTCCGCCATCCAGCACGGGAAGGGGCAACAAGTTCAAAACCGCCAAATTGATATTCAAAAAAACGCTGAACCAGAGGGCGACAAGCCATCCGTCTGGGGCTTCAAAAATCATGTAGTAATAGCGCATGATGCCGACGGGGCCGCTCAGGTGTTGGAGGCCGATTTCGTTTTTTGGCGCAGCGACGGCAACGATGGTCGCCCACATGGTTTGCAGGGTGTCGGTGACTTGCGAGATGGGGTTCGGGTGCGCTAAAACGGTTTTCCCGCGAGGGTCCCATTCGATTCCGATGCGCGGTTTGCCGCCGCCTTCAGGGACTTGCGGCAGCACTTCGATTTGCATCGTGTTGCCCGCTCTTTCCACGGTCAAAACGATTTGCCCCCCCGGATAGGAATCCAAGTAATCGCCCAGCATCGGCATGCTTAAAAGGGTTTTGCCATCTACGGCGAGAATCGAATCTCCGGGGCGCAACGCCGCGGCAAACGCGGGGCTCGCGGGGAGCACCCTAGCGATTCGCGGGGTTTGTGCGGGAGCTATCCCGATCTGCCGCAACTCCTTGCGGCCAAAACCTTCCGATTGCCGCGCCCTGGCTTTTACCCAGATCGTCAGGGTTTGCCCATCGCGTTCGACCACGATGGGGATTTCGGGGGCTTCGCTGCCCGCGATATTCCAGACGACGCTTTCCGCCACTTTTCCCATCCCGCCAAAGCGCGTCACGGTTTTGCCGTCCACTTTCAAAATTTTGTCGCCAGGCAGCAATCCCGCTTCTGCCGCCGGACCGCCGGGGATGACATAGCCGATGGTCGTGCTCAGCTCGCCTCCGCTCACCGGATGCCCCAACCACCAAACCAGCACGGCAAAAACGAACGCAAGCCCGAAACTGAAAATCGGACCCGCCGCCGCGACGATGATTTTGTCCAGAGGGGCGACAGGCGGCAAACTTTTTAATTCCGCGGAAGAATCTCCCTCCAGCATCTCCATCGGTGCCATTTGTGGGATCGAAACAAACCCGCCCGCCGGGATCCACCCCAAGCGGTATTCCACGCCCCGGATCGTTTTTTTCCAAATCGGTCGCCCGAACCAAATCGCAAACTTGTCTGCCACCAGCCCCCGCCAGCGCGCCGCCCAAAAATGCCCGAGCTCGTGCACCAGAATCAGCAGGTTAAAAAGCAAAACTACTTCCGCAATGATGAATATCGTCTTTAGGTAATCCATATAAAAAATAAAATTTAACTCCTTCTCGGAAGCGTCCTTACAGGCGGAGGAAGTTTTTCAAAATTTCCTTTCCGCTCTGGGTCAATATCGATTCGGGGTGGAATTGCACCCCGTGGATCGGGTGCTCTTTGTGCCGTAGCCCCATGATTTCCCCTTCCTTTGTTTCTGCGGTGATTTCCAAGCACTCTGGCAGAGTTTCTCTTTTTACGAGCAAGGAGTGGTAGCGCGTCGCCTCGAAAGGGGACGGCAAGCCTTCAAATAACCCGTTCCCGCAGTGGAGGATGGGAGAAGTTTTTCCGTGCATCAACCGCCCGGCGCGGACGACATCGCCGCCGAAAACTTGCCCGATACACTGGTGCCCCAAGCACACGCCAAACACCGGGAGGCGCGACCCAAAAACGCGGATCACTTCATTGCTGATCCCCGCTTCGGCAGGGCTGCACGGGCCCGGCGAGATGCAAATCCGCGACGGGGCCATCGCTTCGATTTCCTCGATGCGGATCTGGTCGTTCCTTTTGACCGCCATTTCCCCCACGCCGAGTTCTCCGAAATATTGCACCAGGTTGTAGGTGAACGAATCGTAATTATCGATGACGAGCAACATGGTTTTTTTACTCTCCCTCCCCGCTTGTCCCGAGCGTTGTGGCGAGCGCGACGGCCCGCAGCGCGGCGCGGGATTTGTTGGCGGTTTCTTGGTATTCTCCTTGCGGGGTGGAGTCGGCGACGACACCGGCACCCGCTTGCACATGGGCGACCCCATCTTTCAAAACAACGGTGCGCAGCGCGATGCAGGAGTCCGAATCCCCGTCGAAGCGGAAATACCCCACGGCCCCCGAATACACGCACCGTTTGTTTTTTTCAAAGTCGTTGATGATTTGCATGGCTCTCACCTTGGGCGCGCCGCTCACGGTCCCGGCAGGAAAAGTCGCCCGCATCACATCGAAGGCATTGCGCCCGCCCGCGAGTTTTCCGGAAACATGGGTCACGATGTGCATCACATGGCTATACCGTTCGATCGTCATAAAATCCGAGACCTTCACGCTCCCGTATTCCGCGATTCTTCCGACATCGTTTCTCGCCAAATCAACCAGCATCAAATGTTCCGCGCATTCCTTGGTGTCCGCGAGGAGTTCTTCGGCGAGTGCCGCGTCTTCCGCCGGGGATTCCCCGCGTTTCCGAGTCCCTGCAATCGGTCGTATTTCCACCAAATCTCCTGTTAGCCGGACATGGACTTCGGGGGAGCTTCCGACGAGGTCCAAGCCGTCCCCGCAGCGCAAGCAAAACATATAAGGGGAGGGGTTCACAAAACGCAGCGCCCTGTAAAGGTCGAGCGCGTCGCCGGAAAACGGGGTCGCAAAGCGTTGGGAAAGAACGATTTGAAAAATGTCGCCCGCCCGGATATACTCTTGCGCCCCCTCGACCATTTTTTCGAACTCTTCTTCCGTCGTGTTGCTTTCCACCTGTTTTGGGTCGCCGGGGTCGCCGGGGTGCAATGGCTCAAATTCGCAGGGCGAAGACAGCTTGCAAAAAATGTCGGCAATCCTTTGGCGGGCGCGCTCGTGTGCGACGGCATCTTCCCCGTCTTCTGCAAAAACCGCCGTCACCACGCGGAAGCGGCGCGCTTTGTGGTCAAAGATCAAAAGAGTTTCTGGAACTACAAAAAAGCAGTCCGGCACATCGAGGGAATCTTGCGGGGGTTGCAAAGATGCGACCCCAGGCTCGAACCACCGGATGGCATCGTAAGACAAGTAACCGACGGCCCCGCCCCAGCAGCCCGGAAACTCGGGGTGCGGGTCAGCGGGAAATTTCGCCATGATTCGTTCGAGTTCCCGGAACGGGTCATCTTCCACTTCATAAACCCGAGAAACGCCACCCTGCACGAGGGTCACGACTTTTCCCCGCGCTTTCAAAATCAGCCGTGCCCCGCATCCGACAAACGAAAACCGCCCCACCAAGTCGTTCGTTTCCGCCGATTCAAAAAGAAACGAAGGGGCATCCTTCCCTAATTTTGCGAAGGCGGAAATGGGAGTCTCGACATCCGAAACCGCTTCGGTCCAGACGGGGACGACTTTGTTTCCTCGCCGTTGCGCAACAAACTCTTCCCTTGACGGGTGAATCTCAAAACTCATATCGCGCTCTGTGCGAAAGCATCAAACCAACCGTCGCCCGAAAAATCAAAACTTCACTTGGGGAGCTTGCTTCTCCGCCTCGTTTTCGATTTCAAACAGCGTCGCCGCCGTGAACTGGAAAGTCCCCGCGATCAGGTTTGTCGGAAAAACTTCGCGCTTGGTGTTATACGCCATCACCGCGTCGTTGTAGGCTTGGCGCGCGAAGGAAACTTTGTTTTCCGTCGTGGTCAACTCTTCCATCAACGCCGCCATGTTTTGGTTTGCCTTCAAATCCGGGTAAGCTTCGGAAACCGCAAAAAGCCTGCCCAACGCCCCCGTCAGACCTGCCTCCGCACTCATCAGCGGAGCCATTGCGGACGGGTCGCCTGGATTTGCGGCAGCCGCCTTGCCGGCGCTCACCGCAGCGTTGCGCGCTTGGATCACCGCTTCCAGCGTCCCGCGTTCGTGCGCCATATACCCCTTGGCTGTTTCCACCAAATTCGGGATGAGGTCATAGCGCCTCTTGAGTTGCACATCGATTTGCGAATACGCATTTTTGTAGCGGTTGCGCAAAGTCACGAGGCCGTTGTATTCGCCGATCACATAGAATGCGAGCAAAGCGGCGACGAGCAACAAACCGATAAAAATGGCGAGCAATACGGTCAATATCATAGCGTTTTATTTTCTTGTTTTGGAGTTTCTGAATCCAGCGTTTCTTTGTAGCGGCAAATCACCTGGGTTTCAAAGTAAAATACCCCGTGAAGCGAGAATTTCCCGCGACGGTGCCTTCGAGGGTATAGGTTTGTCCGGGCTGCATTTCTCGGGTGGAAAGCGTGCCAGAAAATTGCACGGTCTCGCCGGGGTTCACCATGAGGATGCCTTGCTCCTTCTCGAAATTCCTGTCATCCGACCACCGTTCCAGCACCGTTCCCGCAGAATCTTTCACGGCGAAATCAAACCTTTGCTCGGTGGGGAAAACCAACTGCGTCAACTTCTTACCGCGATTGGTCACGATCATTGTGGCGGTGATTTCTCTCCGGTCATCCAAAGAAAACGAAGCTCCCGGCACCACTTTTATTTCCACCTGTTCCTCGGCTTGTTTGCCTTTGAAAGAAAGGCTCTTTTTGATTCCGCGAAAAAATTTCCCCAAAACACGGTCGGCGCTGTCGTAGGATGCCGTGTTCGGGTAAATCGCGACACCCTCCTCTTGCAAACGGGAACGCAACTTGCCGTGTTCGAATTGCGCCGAAACTTCCCGGTCCGCAAAAAACGGGCTCGCTTCATCCGGTCTGCGCTTGTCTAACTCCAACAGCAAAAGCTCCTTGGACGGCCTCTTCTCTTTCCCTTCTTCTTCGCCCGCATACTCCTGTGCCCTCCCTGGCGCGCAAGGGAAGAAACAGAAAAGAAAACCGACAACTAAAAAACGCTCTAGCTTCATTTCCCCTATGCCTACTTCAAAGAGGCTCCGCAAGCAAGAGCGAGAATCGGTTTTTTCGCCGGAGAGAATCCAGGTTTGCTCACTCGCCGAAAGGGAAAAAATTTTTGGTTGCCCGCCGCCGGGCAGGTGGCAGAATGGGGCACCGTGTTTTGAAGAAAATGGAAAGCGAAAATCGGATACAGATCCATGTCTGGGAAGATACGGATTGGAAGCGGCGTTGCGAAGATGCGGCGCAGAGCGAGGGTGTCCTGCACCCCGAAATCCAACGGGACGCCAACGGGAAGCCGTTTTTCTCCGGTTGCCCCGAACTCTTTTTTAATGTCTCCACCACGCGCGGTCACACGGTCGCTGCTTTTGCGCCGTTCCCCGTCGGCATCGATTGGGAGCACCTCGGGCGCAAAGTGGCTTCCGTCCCCCGCATCATCCGCCGTTATTTCTTCGATGAGGAAATCGCGTGGGTGCAAGCATCTCCGCAAGAAGAAAACGCCCGCTTCCTCCACCTCTGGACGATCAAAGAAGCGTCGGTAAAGCTCGATGGCTGCGGGCTTTACGAAGGCGGGCTCTGCAACTGCCGGGCGGGGTTTGGCGAAGCGGC
The DNA here is from genome assembly GCA_020720945.1 of Chthoniobacter flavus. Classification (GTDB taxonomy): domain Bacteria; phylum Verrucomicrobiota; class Verrucomicrobiia; order Chthoniobacterales; family DYNR01; genus DYNR01. Next base: position 7,838 of record DYNR01000030.1, read on the forward strand.
AGCCCCCCGCTTTTCGTTTCTCAACGGCAAACGCATCCACCTCGAAACTTTTTACATCGGAGAGGAATTTCTTGTCACCGTTGCCGCCTACCGAGATTTCCTGCTTGCTTTGCCCGCAAAATACCCAAAGCTGATTCCAAACATACTATGTCATTCCAAGAATTAGGTTTATCTGAAGCGGTTTTGCACGGTGCCCAGCGCATGGGCTATGTGGACCCGAGCCCCATCCAGCTCCGCGCCATCCCCGTCATCCTCGAAGGCAAAGACTTGTGCGGCTCCGCGCAAACCGGGACAGGAAAAACGGCGGCCTTCGCCCTCCCCGTCCTCAGCAAAATGGGGCACTCCATCGGGCATCCCCGCTGCCTCGTTTTGGAGCCCACCCGCGAACTCGCCATGCAGGTGGAAACCGCCTTCCGCGATTACGCCCGTTTTTTAGATATAGAAGTCGCCCTCCTGCACGGCGGCGTCGGTTACGGGAAACAGCGGAGCCTCTTGGGTGGAGGTGCCGACATCATCGTCGCCACGCCCGGACGGCTTTTGGACCTCATGCAGGACAAGACCGCCCGCCTGGATAAAATCGAGTATCTCATTTTGGATGAAGTAGATAGGATGTTGGACATGGGCTTCCTGCCGGATGTCCGCCGCATCGTCGGCGCCTGCCCGCAACAACGCCAAACCCTCTTGTTTTCCGCCACCATCCCGCCCGAAATCCAACAGCTCGCTTCCTGGTGCCTCAAAGACCCCGAACGCATCGAAATCGGCGCGCACCGCTCCCCGGCGGAAACGGTCAACCACGCCTTTTACCCCGTCGCCAACGACCAAAAAAACGCGCTTCTCGAAGCCATGCTCAAACGGATCGACTTCGACAGCGTCCTGATTTTTACCCGCACAAAAGACGGGGCCGACCGCGTCGCCCGCGTCCTCAAAGCCCTCAACCATTCCGTCGCCGTCCTCCATTCCAACCGCACCCAACCCGAACGCATCGATGCCCTCGAAGGCTTCAAACGCGGCCGTTACGAAATCATGGTCGCCACGGACATAGCCGCCCGCGGGATCGATATCGCCGGCGTTTCCCATGTCATAAACTACGATGTCCCCCAGCATCCGGAAGATTATGTCCACCGCATCGGGCGCACTGGTCGCGCCCAAAATGTCGGCGATGCCTTCACCATCATGGTCGCCGAAGAATATCCCCATGTAAAAGAGATCGAACGCTTCATCGGCCAGTCCGTCCCCCGTCTCAAGCTCGAAGGTTTTGAATACAAATACACCGCGCTTTTTAACGAAGAAACCGTGGAAAACGCGCTGAAAAACGCCAAAGGATTTAACACGGGCAAAGGGATGCGCTTCGGGAGCGCGCGCGGCAAACGCAAGCGCTGATGCCGCGGAGCAGGCCTTGTCCATGAGGATCGACATTCTCACGCCTTTCCCGGAAATCTGCGCTGGTCCTCTCTCCAGCAGCATTCTCAAACGGGTGCAAAAGAAGGGGTTAGCCGAAATATGCCCCCGCGATCTCCGGGATTGGACAAACGACCGCCACCGCACGACCGACGATTCTCCTTACGGCGGCGGCCCTGGCATGGTGATGAAAATCGAACCCATCTACCGCGCCCTCAACGACCTCCGCTCCCCGTCTTCCCGCACCCTTTTCCTTTCCCCGCAAGGTCGCCCTTTCAATCAAAAAACCGCCGCCCGCCTGGCCGCAGAAACACATCTCATTTTTCTTTGCGGACACTACGAAGGCGTGGACCAGCGGGTCTGCGACCACTTGGTGGACGAAGAAATTTCCATCGGCGACTATGTCCTGACCAACGGCGCGCTGGCCGCCCTTGTTGTCATTGATGCCGTCGTGCGCCTGCTTCCCGGCGCCCTCGGAAACGAGGAATCGGCTGTTCGTGACTCCTTCCAAAAGCCCCTCCTCGACCATCCCCATTACACGAAACCCGCCGTCTTCGAGAGCTGGGAAGTCCCCGAAATCCTGCTTTCCGGAAACCACGCAGCCATCGAAAAATGGCGTGAGCAGCAAGCTTTGGAAAGGACGCGAACCCTCCGCCCCGACCTTCTGGAAACGCAAAGGACTCCGTCTGCTGGAAACTCCGAAACGCGGGCGAACGAAGAAAAAACTCCATGAGCCACCGCACGAGCCCGCTCCGAATCGCCGCCGCAGCTATTAAAAAAAACATCCTTCCCGGCCTCCTGTTGCAAGCCGTGATGGGCGTTTTCCTCGCTGCGTATTTCTGGCACCAGCCCACCCGTTTTTGTCTCGAACAAATCTCTGCCATCAAAGAGGAAGCCGGTTTCGCGTTCACCGCACTCGCGTATTGCCTTTCCAGCGCGATCTTGCCAGAAATCCTAAAAATCGCCTTCTTCCAAAAAGGGAAACCGACAAAGCAAAACCTTTGGTCTGCGGTGAGTTCTGCCCCGATTTGGGCGGCCGCTGGCATCATGGTTGACCTTTTTTACCGCTTCCAGATTTTCTTGTTCGGGAGCGGAAACGACCTCCCGACCCTCTTGGCAAAAATTGCCGTGGACCAGTTTTTATTCAGCCCCTTCGTCGCAAATTTCTTGGTTATTTCCGCATTTTGTTGGCGGGAAGAAAACTTCCGTTCCGCCTCATTTTTTTCCCGTGGGCTCCGCGCTTTTTTTGTGGAAAAAGTTTTCCCCGTGCAAATTGCGGGCTGGTGCGTATGGCCGCCCGCCGTCGCCATCATTTACTCCATGCCCCCCGCAACGCAAATTCCCATCGCCGTTTTGGTTCAAACTTTTTGGGTTCTCGTTTTCACCGCGTTGAACCGCTCCAAATCCGAGACGGTCGAGATTTAGGGGTTGGGAAAAAAGAAATGTCAATGGTCTTGAGTGCCAACGGCGCATCAGGTGATAGCCCTGGGCTATCCCATTTGGCCCCGTTGGGGCGTTAAGTTGCACCACATTCGGCCCCCCATTTCAGTCTCTTTTACCTCGTAAAACGCTGTCCAGTTTTGTTCACTCGCCGACAGTTTCACACTTAGGAGTTGTTATTTTTTTAATGGAAATGCTACCCTGCCGTTCATCGAGAGCCGCTCCCAAATACCATGAACCGCTCTTTCGAAAAACGCATTTCACATCATGAACGAACCCGCCAAATTCAACAATGTCGTCAGCTTCCTTTGGGCGATTGCCGATCTCCTCAACGGCGCTTTCAAGAAAAGCGAGTTCCAGAAAATCATCCTGCCATTCACCGTGTTGCGCCGATTGGACTACGCGCTGGAAGCCACCAAAGCCAAGGTGCTGGAAACCGAGCAAACGCTGAAGGAGAAGGGCTTGGAGAACCGCCACGGCCAGCTCTGCCGCGCCGCCGGATACGCCTTCTACAACACTTCCAAGTTCACCTACGAAAGCCTCTTGCACGACGATGCCAACCTCGCGCTGAACCTACGCCAGTTCGTCATGGGTTTCTCGCCCAATGTCCGCGAAATCTTCGCCGCATTCAACTTCGACGACACGATCCGCGACCTCAGCCGCGTGAACCTGCTCTATCTGCTCATGGAGCGTTTCAACGAGAAAAGCAAGGTGGACCTGCGCCCCGCCTCGATGTCAAACCACGAGATGGGCTATGTTTTCGAGCACCTGCTCCGCAAATTTAACGAAGCTCTCAACGAAAACCCCGGAGAGCATTTCACGCCCCGCGACGCCATCCGTCTGATGGTCGATCTGGTGCTCATGCTCGACTCCGAGTTGGCTGGAACCGAAGGGGTTGCCCGCACCGTCTATGACTGCGGTTGCGGCACCGGCGGCATCCTTTCCATCACCAAAGAACAGATCCTCCAGATCAACCCGCAAGCCAAGGTCTTCCTTTACGGCCAAGAGCTCAACCCGTTCACATGGGCTATCGCCCGCGCCGATATGCTCATCTTGGAACCCGAGGGCAAGGACGCAGAAAATATCAAGCTTGGCAGCACGCTATCGAACGACCAACTCTCGGAGATGCGCTTTGACCTCCAGTTCGTCAATCCGCCCTACGGCTACGAGTGGAGCAAGGACTTCGATGCCGTCACCGCAGAGGCGGCACGCGGTTTTGAGGGGCGCTTCGGGGCAGGGACACCGCGGAAGTCGGATGGCCAGATGCTTTTCTTGCAGCACCTCATCGCCCGCATGAACGACCCGGAGGAAGCCCAGAGCACCATCGGCATCATCCTCAACGGTTCGCCGCTCTTCACTGGCGGCGCAGGCTCGGGCGAGTCGGAAATCCGTCGCTGGATTCTGGAAAACGACTGGCTCGAAGCCATCATCGCCCTACCTCAGCAGCTCTTTTATAACACCGGCATCGGCACCTACATCTGGCTGCTCAGCAACCGCAAGCCCGCCGCCCATCGGGGCAAGGTTGTGCTGGTGGATGCTTCGGGCGAGGATTTTTGGTCGGCTATGCCGAAGAGCCTCGGCAACAAGCGCCGCGAAATCACCGAGGCCCACAAGCGAACGATTCTCCAAATGGTCAAAGCCCGCAAGGAAGGGCCGCATCTGAAGATTTTCGACACCACGGATTTCGGCTACCGCGAAATCAAAGTGCTGCGCCCGCTCAAGTTGCGCTTTGTGGTCAATGCCGAATCGCTCGCCCGCCTCGATGCCCAACCAGCCTTCAAAAATCTGGCAGTCAGCAAAAAGAAAGATCCCGCCGAGCAGAAGCGCGACGAGCAGGAAGGTCGCACACTACAAGCCGCAATCCGCACCGCGCTGCAACCTCTCGCCGAGAGGACTTACTTGAGCCGCGAAAAATTCACCGCCGACCTAGAGGCTACACTCAAGAAGGCGGGCTTGAAACTCAAGGCTCCCGTGTTCAAAGCCATTCTGGCTGGAATCGGCGAGCGCGATGAGGCCGCTGAAATCTGCCGCGACAGCGACGGCAACCCCGAACCCGATCCCGACCTGAACGATACCGAAAATGTGCCTCTCAAGGAAAAGGTCGAAGCCTACTTTGCACGCGAGGTCACGCCCCATGTCCCCGATGCTTGGATTGATTCAACCTATTGCGATGCCAAGGACGGCAAGGTAGGCCGCGTCGGCTACGAGATTCCCTTCAACCGCCATTTCTATGTCTTCCAGCCGCCCCGCCCCCTGAGCGCGATTGATGCCGACCTCAAAACCTGCACCGACCGCATCCTCACCATGATCGGGGGGCTGACGCAATGAACGAGACCTCCCGCATCGAATACAAAAAAGAACTCACTCCCGACTTAGACCTTGAGAAGGAGGTCATCGCCTTTCTCAACTCCCACGAAGGCGGGATCATCTACATCGGAGTGGACAAGACTGGCAACCGGATAGGCGTGGCTGATGCGGATGGCGATATGCTCAAAATCAAAGACCGCATCAAAAACAACATCATGCCCTCCGCCATGGGGCTCTTTGATGTCGTGGATGAAGAGCATCACGGCATCACCTGCATCAAGATCATCGTCGCCAGTGGCAGTGAAAAACCCTACGCAAAAAAGAAATACGGTATGACCGAAAAGGGTTGCTACATCCGCCTGGGCACCGCCGCAGAGCCGATGCCTGCCCCCATGATCGAAAAACTCTTCGCCTCCCGCACCCGCAACTCCATCGGCAAAATCAAATCCCACCGCCAGTCCCTCAGCTTTGAGCAACTCCGCATCTACTACGAAGAAAAACGCAAACCGCTCAATAAGCAGTTCCTCACCAACTTGGAACTCCTCACCGAAGACGGCTCCCTCAACTACGCCGCTTACCTCCTCGCCGATGAAAATGGCCTCTCGATCAAAGTCGCCAAATACCAAGGCCGCGATCGGGTCGTCCTCACCGAAAGCAACGAATACGGATACTGCTCTCTCGTCAAGGCCACCAAAAGCGTCTTGGATAAACTCGACTTGGAAAACAAAACCGCCTCGACCATCACCGCAAAAGGCCGCACCGATGTCCGCCTCTGGAACACCATCGCCCTCCGTGAGGCTGTCATCAATGCCATCGTCCACAACGACTACACCCGCGAAGTCCCTCCCAAGTTTGAAATCTTTGCCGACCGCATCGAAATCACTTCCGCAGGCTCCCTGCCCGATGGCTTGAGCGAAGCCGAGTTTTTCGAGGGCTATTCCATCCCCCGCAACAAGGAACTCATGCGGATATTCAAAGACCTCGATATGGTCGAGCACCTCGGCTCCGGCATCCCCCGTATCACCCAGTTTTTCCCGCAAAGTTGCTTCCGTTTCTCCGAAAACTTCATCCGCTCCTCCTTCCCC
>DYNR01000255.1 GCA_020720945.1 Chthoniobacter flavus
CAGAGATTCACAGCAGTTATCTCACTGATTCAGGGAACCGCACGAGAAACCGGCGTGCGGGAGGATTGCGGAACCTCGCTGCGCCCTCGCCCGTTTCCCCCTTTTTTGTTTTTTCCTTTGTCCGGCGTTTCTGCCGGTGAATCCCATTTTTTCAAGAATCCAACAAACACTTTATGAGTTCGCAAATAGCTCCGTCCAAACGGGTTGTCATCCTCGATTTCGGCTCCCAATACACGCAGGTCATCGCACGGCGGGTGCGGGAGTGCCAAGTGTATTCAGAAATTTTACCTTGCCACACAAGCGCCGCAAAAATCGCGGCAGCGGGTTTTGCCGGAATCATTTTTTCGGGTGGCCCCGCTAGCGTCTATTCCGAAAACGCCCCAAAAGTCGATCGGGAAATTTACGCTCTCGGGTTGCCGATCCTGGGAATTTGCTACGGGATGCAATTGTTGGGCAACGATTTAGGCGGAAAGGTAGAACGCTCGGAACGGCGCGAATACGGGGCGGGCTCCCTGGATGTCCACGCGGACGCACCGCTGTTTCGCGGGTTGCCGCCGTCGCTCGATGTGTGGAATAGCCACGGCGATAAAATTACCGCACTCCCTCCTGGGTTCGAGTCGATCGCAAAAACGGAAAACTCTCCGAACGCCGCCATCGCCGATTTCGGGCGCAAATTTTTCGGGCTCCAGTTCCACCCGGAAGTCGCCCACACTCCCCGCGGAAAAGAGATTCTCAAAAACTTTCTTTTCGAGGTTTGCGGATGTTCGGCGGATTGGACAATGGAAGGGTTCATCGAAAAAACCTGCCAGGACATCCGGGAACAAGTCGGAGATGGGCGGGTGATTTTGGGCTTGAGCGGAGGAGTCGATTCTTCGGTCGCCGCCGCTTTGTTGCACAAGGCAATCGGAGATCGTTTGACCTGCATTTTTGTAGATAACGGGTTGTTGCGGGCAGGTGAACGCGATGCGGTGGCGCAACTTTTTGCGGGTGCCTTCGGCATCGGTTTGCGGATCGTTGATGCCGCCGAGATTTTTTTGAAAAAACTCAAAGGGGTGACAGACCCAGAACGCAAACGGAAAATCATCGGCGGCGAGTTTGTCCGGGTGTTCGAACGCGCGGCGAAAGAACTGAAAGCGGAAGCCAAGGGCAAAGGCAAAAGCGGTTACCGTTTTTTGGCGCAAGGGACGCTTTATCCCGATGTGATCGAAAGCGTTTCGATTTCCGGGAACCCCGCGTCGCTGATCAAGAGCCACCACAATGTCGGCGGCTTGCCGGAACGGATGAAGTTTTCCTTGGTGGAACCGCTGCGGCAACTGTTTAAGGACGAGGTGCGGGCGGTCGGCTACCAACTCGGTCTCTCGAAGGAAGTTGTTGCAAGGCAACCTTTTCCGGGCCCAGGACTCGCAGTGCGAGTGGTGGGCAAAATCACCGCAGAACGCTTGCGCATCCTCCGGGATGCCGACTTGATTGTCTTGGAAGAAATGAAGGCTGCCGACTGGTATTACAAAGTCTGGCAGTCGTTTGCGGTTTTATTGCCGGTTCGCTCGGTCGGGGTGATGGGAGACGAGCGCACTTACGACTACACGGTGGCTCTCCGCGTGGTCGAAAGCCAAGACGGAATGACGGCGGATTGGGTGCGCCTTCCCCACGAATTGTTAGCGCGCATTTCCGGGCGGATCATCAACGAGGTGCAAGGTGTCAACCGGGTCGTTTACGATATATCGAGCAAGCCGCCCGCGACGATCGAGTGGGAGTGAGATTCGTTTTTTCCTTCGCGTGGCGCAATCGGACAAACCGTAGCAAAAAAAATTATGCCGATGGAAACACCAGCATCGCCTTCCGATGAAGCGGGGCGCACCCGTCCCGAATGGGTCCCCGAAAATGCGGGGACAGAATTCACCACGACGGTAATGGCGGGAGTCAAAGAAAAAGGGGGCGTTTTTTTGCGGAAAGAGCGGGTCAAAAGGTTGCCGATGCCGACCCCCGAGGAGCTTGCAGATTCCGTGACCAGCGGCAACCGCGCCGCCCTGTCTAGGGCAATCACACTGATCGAAAGCAATGCGCCCCAGCATCGTCCGGTGGCGCGCGAATTGCTTCGCCGCCTGTCCGACAAAACAGGAAGTTCTTGGCGGATAGGGATTTCTGGAGTTCCTGGCGCTGGGAAAAGCACTTTCATCGAAGCTCTTGGCAACCACCTCTGCGACGCGGGGCACCGGGTTGCCGTGCTGGCGGTTGACCCCAGTAGCTCCTTGAGCGGCGGGAGCATTTTAGGCGACAAGACGCGCATGGAAGTGCTTTCGCGCAGGGAAGAGTGCTTCATCCGCCCGTCTCCTTCTGCGGGTGCGCTCGGTGGGGTGGCCAGGAAAACGCGGGAAACGATGCTCGTTTGCGAGGCCGCCGGTTACGATGTGATCCTCGTCGAAACGGTTGGGGTCGGACAAAGCGAAATCACCGTCCGCTCAATGGTCGATTGTTTTTTGCTCCTCTTGATCGCAGGTGCTGGCGACGAGTTGCAGGGAATGAAAAAAGGAATTTTTGAAATAGCGGACTTGGTGCTGGTCAACAAAGCCGACGGGGAAAATAAAATCCGGGCGGAAGCGACGAGGGGAGAATTTGAGAGGGTGTTGCATTATCTGAGTCCAGCAACCGAAGGCTGGGTCACGCCGGTTTTGACCGCGTCGGCGTTGCAGCGGACGGGAATCGGAGAGCTTTGGGAGCAAGTGGCAAAGTATTTCGAAACGGTTCGCGGTTCGGGGCTTTTGGAAGATCGGCGCAGACACCAGTCGCTCGAATGGTGGCGCAGTTTGGTGGAACAAGAATTGCGTCTGCGTTTTTTGGCGAACCCAAAAGTAGCATCTCTTGCCGCCCGCTTGGAAACCGCAATTCTGCGGGGCGAAGCTGCGCCGTCTTTGGCCGCCGAAGAACTCCTCGACTGTTTGTCCCCTTCCGAAAAAAGCCGGTGAACCCCACGCCAAACTCCCTTTTTTGGAACTCTGCGCAACATCTTCAAACCTTATGAAAAAGAAAATCCTCTGGAATTTGTTTCACGAAAACATTGCTTCCTCAACGGGCAACAAAGCCCTTTTCAACGCCGTTGAACCCTACGAAAACATCGTAACAAGAAACCTTTACGAAATTTACCCCGATTTCCGAATCGATGTTGCCGCCGAGCAAGCACTTCTTGTCGCCCACGACATCATTGTGTTCCAGCACCCGCTCTACTGGTATTCTTGCCCGGCATTGATGAAGGAGTGGCAGGACAAAGTGCTGACTTACGGGTTCGCGTATCCCCCGAAAGAAGGGACGGCTTTGCACGGCAAGAAATGGCTTTCGGTCATCACTGCTGGTGGCCCCGATTGGGCATACCGCTCCGGCGGGTTTAACAATTTTACCATGTCCGAGCTGTTGCGTCCGTTCCAACAAACCTCTTACTTGTGCGGGATGGGATGGTTGCCCCCGTATGTCGTTCACGGAATTCTCCCCGGAAATTACGCCGACCCCGATTCCCAAGAATCCGTTCACCTTCGCAATGCGGCAGAAAACTTAAAAACTCTCGTCGCTTCGCTGGAGAACCAAGAACTCCACAGCTTGGAACCGGTGGCACCGCTTCCCTATTTCCGAAAAATTTGCTAGCACCTGAATC
>DYNR01000256.1 GCA_020720945.1 Chthoniobacter flavus
AAAAATAGCGGGGGCGGGGAATTTTTGTGGCTTGGTCAAAGCCCCGTCGGGTGGTCCAAAAACTCCCACGGTAGCCCGTGGGTTTGCAGGATTTTGTCCGCCAAAGCCCGGACTCCAAAAGTTTCGGTTGCGTAGTGGCCGGCGTAGAGGAGGTTGACCCCTAGCTCTTCTGCCAGCGGGTAGCTCCAGTGGGGGCCTTCGCCCGTGATAAAGGTGTCGATGCCTTCGGCTGCTGCCGCCGCGACATCACCGCCCGCGCCGCCTGTGACGAGGGCGACTTTTCGGGTTGTCCCGGGGCCTCCCGGCGCGAGGTGCGGGCGGGAACCCGTGGCGGCTTCGATCCGTCCGACGAGTTCCGTCAAAGGGATTTCCCAATCCGCTTGCAACCCGATGGCTTGCCCTTTCATCTCTAAAAAAGGGCGGGCGGGTGGCATCCCTAACATCCTTGCTAAGACGGGGTTATTCCCGACTTCTGGGTGGAGGTCTAAGGGCAGGTGGGCGCTGTAAACCGCCAATCCCGCATCCATCGCAAATTTGATTTTCCGGTAAGAGACCCCCGTGAGCGGCGTGATGCTTTGCCAAAAAAGACCGTGGTGGACCAAGAGAAAATCGCAGCCCGCAGAAACGGCGGCGCGGAGGGTGGTTTCGCTGGCATCCACGGCGGCGGCGACTCGGGTCACGCCCCCGTTGTTTTCTAGTTGGAGGCCGTTGAGAGCGCCGGAAAAATCCGGGATCGCATGGATGTTTAAGTAGTTGTCCAGCCAGTGGGTCAGTTTTGCGAGTTCCATCAAAACAGGTATCCTTGTTCGAGTTTGGGGGAGGGGTCGGGCGCGGGTTGCGGTGTGGGAGGAAGAAAGGGAGAGGCTTCTTTTTCGACTTCGTGCAAAAGCGAGCGGAACTCGCATTCGCGGAAAAAGCGGATGAGGTTCGGGTAATCCGGGCAGAGGGTCAATTCGGAAATGGGGGCGGGCAGAGGCACATCGTCGAAGAGTCCGACCAACTGGTAATTGGTGCGGATGAGGTCGGCGGAGTCTTGGATTTTTTTTCGTGTGCCGTCTTTGGCGATGCGGGCGGAGTTGGCGAGCAAGTTTTCGATGGAGCCGAACTCGCGGACTAGTGCTGCTGCGGTTTTTGGGCCGATGCCGGGAACGCCGGGGATGTTGTCTGCCGTGTCGCCGGTGAGGCTCAGGACATCGCGGATGGAGCTTGCGGGAACCCCCCATTTTTCTTCGACTTCCGCCGGGCCGAGGAGGGAAAAACTCGTGCCTGTGCCGGGAACGGGTGCCGGTTTGTTAGGCGAATAAATCCGTGCCCGATCCGTCACAAGTTGGAAAATGTCTTTGTCGGAAGTTGCGATGACGACTTCGCTTTCGGGGAGTGCGGCTTTCGTGTAAGCGGCGATGAGGTCGTCGGCTTCGATGCGGGAGGAGCGGAGGGATTTTATGCCGAGCAGAGGGCAGAGTTCCATCACTGGTTTTTCTTGCGTCTTGAGATCATCAGGCATGGGGGTGCGCTGCTGCTTGTAGGAAGGCAGGAGGGAAACGCGTTTTTCTGGGAGGCCGGAATCCCAGAGCACGGCGGCGTGGGTCGGGGCGACTTCTGCCAGCATTTTTCGGATTGCTTTGGCGAAAGCGAAGATCGCGTTGGTGGGTTCGCCTTTCGAGTTTTTGAGTTCGCGGACAGAAAAAAACGCGCGGTAGAGGTAGTAGTGCCCATCGACCAAGAGGAGTTTGGGCGCGGTTTTTTCGCTGGTTGGCTGAATGGTTTCGGGCATTTAGGAATCGAGTGCTTTTGGCGGGCCGAGGATTTCGCGGAGGACGATGGCGTCGCGGAGGCTTTCCGGATTTTTCAGCAGGTGGTCGCGGAGGGAGTTGCTGCCGCCAACGGGTTTGGCTGCCGCTTCTTGGCTTTTTGCAAAGCGGGCGGCGGCTTCTTTCATCGCTTGAAAATCTGCGTGCGGTTTCGTTTTTTTTGCGGGACCTTCGTGGAAGGGTTCTTCGCGGAGGGGGGCGAGGATGATTTGCGGGGAAGGTTGGGCGCGGTTGGGAATCGGGGGCGGAGAAGATTTTTTGACGAGGACGGGGGCGGGGAGAGGGGGTGTGGAATCTTCTTCTGGGGAGGGTAAGCCGAGGGCTTCGTAGAGTTCGCGCATTTGCCGCCCGGCGGTGGGAGGTTCTGTTTTTTGCAGTTCCGTCGGCTGGAGAGGTGCGGCAACCCATTCTTCTTCAAGTGGTTCCATCGGGTTTGCGTCTCCCCGCAGCTCCCTCTGGCGTTCCAGTTCCTTGAGTTTTTTATGCTCTGCAGACTTTTCCATCAGCCAGTTGACCAAGCTGATCAAGGCGATGATGATGAGGATGACGAACTGTTCCATGGCGGGTTGGCGGGCGTTGGAGCGGAGGAAGATGCGGCGGGCGGGAGCGGAGTGCGCCCGCCCGTTTTTCGGGTGCGCCGTTTATTTCAGTCCCGAGCTTGCTTTGTCTGCGCCGGAAATGGCTTCGCGCATCGAGGTGTCCGCGGTGATGTTTTTCATTTTCATGTAATCCATGATTCCGAGGTTTCCTTCGCGGAAAGCTTCCGCCATGGCTTGGGGGATTTCCGCTTCGGCGGCGACGACCTTCGCGCGCATTTCTTGGGTGCGGGCTTTCATTTCTTGTTCGGTGGCGACGGCGGCGGCACGGCGCATTTCGGCTTTTGCCTGCGCGACGACTTTATCGGCTTCGGCTTGTTCGGCCTGGAGTTTTGCGCCGACATTTTCCCCGATGTCCACATCGGCGATATCTACCGAAAGAATTTCAAAAGCGGTGCCGCTATCGAGGCCTTTGTTCAAAACGACTTTCGAGATGTTGTCCGGGTTTTCGAGGACATTTTTGTAAGAGGCTGCGCTGCCGATGGAAGTGACGATGCCTTCGCCGACGCGGGCGATGATGGTTTCTTCGGTGGCACCGCCGACGAAGCGGTCGAGGTTCGAGCGGACTGTCACGCGGGCGCGGACTTTGACGCCGATGCCGTCGCGGGCCACCGCGTCGATGGTGGTTCGCCCCGAAGAGGGGTTCGGGCAATCGATGACCTTCGGGTTGATGCTCGTGCGGACGGCTTCCAGCACGGTTTTGGAAGTGCCTTTGATGGCGAGGTCGATGGCGCAGGCGCGGTTGAAGTCCAAGTTGATGCCCGCTTTGTGGGCGGCGATCAGAGCGAGGACGACGGAGTTCACATTGCCGCCTGCGAGAAAGTGGGCTTCGAGCAAATCGGTTTCGACGGGGATGCCCGCTTTGATCGCGTTGATCCTGTTGTCCACGATGAGGCCGAGGGGGACGCGGCGCAAGCGCATCCCGATCAACTGCATGAAAGAGACGGGGGCATCGGCGATTTTTGCGCGCAACCAAATCCCGAAGAAGTTGGTTACCAGCAAGATAAGGACGAGGGCGGCAAGGGAGATAAACCCGAGGATGACGGTGGTGATGATCGTTCCCATAAGATAAAAAGTTTTGAGGCGAGTAGGGTATTGCAGGGGGCAGGGAAAAGCGACAGTTTTTTTATTGGCGGGAAGCGTTGGGGGCATTGGTGCGAATTTCGCAGCCCAAGTTCCCTTGCGGCAAAGCGGCTTCGTTCAGCAATGCGATCCACCGAATGGCTGCCTG
>DYNR01000257.1 GCA_020720945.1 Chthoniobacter flavus
GGGAGGGGTTGACTTGCGGAAAATAACTTCTTTTTTATCAGGTGGTTACATAGCTTTTCCATCGAGGGTGCCTTTGGTTATGCCGAGTTGGTTTTCCGATTTGAGGGTTTGCCAGAGGGATTCGCCCGAGAGGTCGCCTTGGAGGAGGGAGGTGTAAGCGGCGACGATTTTTTTTGTTTTTTCGGAAGACTCTTCGAGGAGTTCGATGCGGAAGTGGCGGATGCCGGAAGCGAAAAGAGGGTCGTAGAAAGATGCGCCGGTTTGGGAGGCGGCGCGGAAGAGGGTATTTCTGCAAGCGGAGTCGGCGCGGAGCGGGTGGGATTCGCCCACGCGGTCGCGGAGGTGGACGGCGTGTTTTTCGCAGGGGCGACCGCAGTCTCGGAAGTCTTTGCCGTCGCTCAAGAAAGCGGCAAAAACGCAGTGCTCCATGTGAAACATCGGCATGTGCTGGTGGATGGTGATTTCAAAAGAGCCGGGGGGGAAGGCGCGGGCGAGGGGGAAGATTTGTTCGGCGGTGAGGTCGTAAGAGAGGGTGAGGCGGGAGAGACCGGAGCGGAGGAAGGTGGCGGCGGAGAGGGGGTTTGCGACATTGAGGGAGAAATCGCCGATGAGAGGGAGTTGGGAAGAGCGGAAGAATTCGATGGTTGCGAGGTTGCGGGCGAGGATGCCATCGGGGGCGGCATCGCGGAGGGGAGCGAGGAAGCCCGATTCTTTTGGTTTTAAGATGCGGGGGGCGGCGACGAAGAGGGAGGCGGAGGGAAAAGATGTTTTGAGTTCGGCGATGGCGGGGCGGTAGCGGCGGACATCTTCGAAGTCCAAAGTGAGAGAGTTTGCGCCAGATTCTAGGGCGGCGAAGGCTTGTTCCATCGAGCGGCAAAGGCAAAGCAGGAGGGGGGGGAAGGCGGTTTGTTTTTTTTGGGGAGGAGCCATGCGGAGGAGCAAGTCGTCTAGGGAGATGGCGGGGGAGCGGTGGCTTTGTTCGACTTGTTGGAGCGAGCGGAGGGAGTCCAAAAGCGAGCGGCGGAGTTCGTTGATTTCCGCGATGGGGAGGAAGCAGGGGGGGGAGACTTCCCAGCGGGCGACGACGGGACGGAAGGGGTTGTTTTGGGCTTTGGAGAAATTTTCCGAGAATCGTTCGGGGGAGAGAGGTTGGTTTGCTGCGGGGAGTAGAGAGGAGGCAGATTGGGCGGAAGCGGTCAGGCCAAGGTGGGGGACGGAAGCCGAGACGGAGAGGGGGTAGCCGGGTTTTCCTGTGGCTTCAAAAAAGACGGGAGGTTTTCCTTCTTGGCGGGAGGGGAGGTTGCCTGCCCAAGAGCGGCGGAGTTCTTTCGTCAATTTTGGGTCGTCGGTTTTCCAGACGAGGTTCCCTTTTTTCAGGAGGTGGAAACGGATTTTGCCCGGCTCGAATTTGATGCGGTTTCCTTTGACCGAAAAAATGCGTCCGCCTTGTTCGCGGTCGGTGTTTCCCCCTGTGTCAAAGGCGAGGCCGTCGCCGGGGAAGAGGGGGAGGGAGCCGGCGATTTCCACCCAATCTGGACCGATGCGAGAGATGGAGCCAGCGAGGGGGCCGCGTTTTTTTCCGAAGCGGGCGGAGACGAGGAGGCGGTGGTTCACGCCTTGGAGCCAGCCGGAAGAAAGGCCGCGAGAGAATGCCATTTCTAGGCGGAAGCGGTCTTCGGGCGAAGCGAGGGGGGCGGGGCGGGAGGCCAGGGCGGCATCGAGAGCTTTGCGGTAGATCGCGGTGACGGCGGCGACATATTCCGGGGCTTTGAGGCGGCCTTCGATTTTGAAAGCGCCGACTCCTGCGGCGAGGAGGGCGGGGAGTGCATCGATGCCAGCGAGGTCGTGCGGTGAAAGAAGGTAGCGGCGGTCGCCGAGGGGCAGGGGTTTGCCGTCGAGGATCAGGTCGTAAGGGAGGCGGCAGGCTTGGGCGCATTCGCCGCGGTTCGCGCTCCGTTGGCCGAGGGATTCGCTCGTCAGGCACTGTCCCGAAAAGGCGACGCAGAGGGAGCCGTGGACAAAAACTTCCGTAGTGAAGTCTGGGGCGGAGCGGGTGAGGGAGGCGATTTCTTCGACCGAAAGTTCGCGGGCGAGCACCGCGTGATGGATTCCCAGAGAGCGGGCAAAGGCGAGACCTTCGGCGGAAGTGATTGTCATTTGGGTGGATGCGTGGATTTCCAGAGAAGGAAACATTTCTTTCGACGCGGCGGCGAGACCTGCGTCTTGGAGGATGACGGCATCCGCGCCACACTCCCAGCACCAGCGGAGCTCTTCGGTGGCTTCGTGGAGTTCCTCCGTAAAAATCAAAACATTCAGGGCGACGAAGCCCTTGACCCCGTGGGCGTGCAAGAAGTCCAAAATTTCGGGTAATTCTTCGCGGGAAAAATTCTCGGCGCGCATCCTTGCGTTGAATCGAGGCAGGCCGAAATAGACAGCATCCGCCCCGTTTGCGACGGCGGCGCGGAGGCAGGGCCAATCGCCGGCGGGGGCGACAAGGAGAGGGCGGGAAGCGGGGTGCGTCATTTTTTGCGAGGGGGGGTGATGTGCGGAGGTTTGAGGTAGAGAGGGGAAGGGTGGGGGAGTTCTTCCGAAGCGGCGGCGAGGCGCGCGAGTTGTCCCGCGTCGGGCCAAGCGGGGAGCCAAGAAGCGGATAGGGGGTTGTCGCCGATCCAGAGCGTTTTTGCTTCGGGGTGGTTTTCGCGGAGGGAGAGGAGAGCGGCTTTGTCCAACAAAGAGGGGGGGGAGAGGAAAGAAAAGCCCGCGATGACGGCGCAAAAAAACTGTCCGCTGCGGGCGTCGCCCGCGACGATTTTCGGTTCGGGTTCGGGCAAAGCCAGGAGGGAGGAGAAGCCTGCGCAAGGGACATCCAGGGCGGAAGCGATGCCGAGGGCGAGGGAAATTCCGGCGCGGATTCCGTTGTAAGATCCTGGGCCCGTGCCGATTGCGATGCGGTCGATTTTTCCGCCCGCGGCGTCCAGCGCCCGTTGGGCGAGAGAAAAAATAGGGCCTGTTTCTCTGCGCGGAGAAAAAAACGATTCGGAGAAAACGGTTTCGCCATTTTCGTCGAGGGCGGCGCTGGAGCGGGAGCTAGAAGTTTCGATGGCGAGGATTTTCATTGGGGCGCATCAGGAAAAAGTGGGAAAAAGCTGGGAGATGCGGATGCTGCGCGAGGAGGGAGAGAGCGGGGTGATAGAAATCAGCAAAGAGTGCGGAGGGAAGACCGAAGGGAATTTGCTTCCCCATTCCACGGCAACGATCCCGTCTTTCAAGTAATCCTCGAACCCCAAATCCCAGACTTCTTCTTCCGAGCGCAGGCGGTAGAAGTCGAAGTGGAAGAGAGGGAGTCTGCCGCCCGAGTATTCGTGGACGAGAGGAAAGGTTGGGCTGGCGACCAAGTGGGGGGAGGAGAGGGCGGCGGCGAGGCCCGAAACGAATTTCGTTTTTCCGGCACCCAGAGGACCGTCTAGACAGAGGGCGGCGGGGCGATCCCATGCGGAAGCCAGAGAAAACGCGATTTCCGCGGTTTCTTTTTCCGAGGAAGAGAGGAACTCCCGGCAGCCTTGCGGGGCGGGAGATTCGTTGGGTGCGGGTGTTTGCAAGAGGGTAGAACTCCTTTTGAAAGAAGCGGTTAT
>DYNR01000520.1 GCA_020720945.1 Chthoniobacter flavus
CTTGGCTCAACGCTTTCCCTTTTTCGACAAGCCCACGGACTTGCGGAAGCGAAAAAACCCCGGCGATGCCCCAAAACAACGAAGCCATAAACCCCGTCAACGAAATCCAAACCGCCACAGGTTCGGAAACTCCCGCCAACTTCCCGAGCAACAAAACAAACAAACTTTCCCTGACCCCCACGCCCCCCAAGCTAACCGGCATCGAAGAAATCACATCCACCACCGGCATCAGCGCAAAAACTTTTCCCAGTTCCAACTCGACCCCGTATGCCCTCATGCTGCAATAAAAAATCAAAAAATACCCCCCCAGCATCAGAAAGGAAATGCTCGCACCCAGCAACGACTTCGCCCAACACCGCACGAACAATGCATACATATCCCCCATTTGCAGAAGGTTTTCCCGGAAAGGCACCCCCTCCGGCAACCGGTCGTGCAACCCGAATCTCGCCGCGGCAAAAGTAAGTGCCAAAAACAACACCGCCCCTCCCAAGTAAGCGAAAAGGAAATACACCAACCCCGAAACGATCTCGCTCTGCGCCAACCAATCGTAATGCCAAGAAACAAACACTCCCGTCGTCGCCACCAACGCGAAAATACCGCTCGTCCGATCCAGCACGACAGAAAGGAGAGCCGCTGTTTTTTTTTGCCGCAACCCAATCAAAGCAAATACCTTAACCGCATCCCCTCCGACGCTTCCGACAAAAAAAGAGCCCGAAAACAACCCGAGATAAAACAGCCGGACGGTTTGCCAAAAGGGCAGGGAAACACCCAAAACACCCAAAAAAATTCTCCACCGCACCGCGCCTAAAAACGATTCGATCCCCGCGACTGCCACCGCCGCCGCAACCCAGCGAAGATCCGCGTTTCCCGCGATCACCCAAAGGTTGTCCCGCATTTCGGGAGAGCGAAAAATCCATCCCAGCAACCCCAGCGTCACCGCGCACTGGAGCCCGAATAAAAGTTTTTGCTTCATCGGGCGATCGGGGCTTCAAAAAACCTCCGCCCCCAAGTTTTTTTCCGCAGCGCAAAGCGTTTGTTTGCTGGCGGGAGGGAAA
>DYNR01000258.1 GCA_020720945.1 Chthoniobacter flavus
AATCATGTCTCGGAAAGGGCATCTCCATTCCCTAAAACTTTCGCCACAGCCTCGCCGTCCATGGCCTGCTTTTCCATTAGTTCGTTTGCGAGTCGCTCCAAATGCCCCTTTTCCCGAACAAGGAGTGTCTTCACTTCTTTGAGGCAGCATTGCAGGATGCCTTGCACTTGCTCCGGTGCCTTCCCCGCAAAGCGGGTGCGGGCTTCCGCACTAAGCCCCGCCAAGGAAACGCAACCAAAATCCGCATTGAATCCATATTCCGTAACCGCAAGCCATGCAAGCTGCGTCGCACGCGCCAAATCCGAAGTTGCTCCGGTATTGAGTGCTTCCGCCCCGCTTTCCGGTGCCATCATTTCCGCTTCTCGACCAGCCAACGCCACTTGGATTTGCTTTTGGAGGTGTTTAAACGAAGTGGACTTCCTCGTCTCGTCGGAAATCCATGCCATGAAACCAAGTGCCCCTTCCTCATTCGGGATGATCGTGAGATAGTCGATCGGATCCTCTGGGAAAAGCTGGATTTGCGCCAGCGCATGCCCTGCTTCATGCCAAGCTGTCCGCAGTTTTTCGTTTTCTTTCAAAACCAGTTCGGGACGGGATGCCCCGTATCGGACATAATGTGTGGCGGTTTCCAAATCCTTTAGATGCAAAATGTCGCGTCCCTCGCGCGCTGCTGTGTAGCAGGCTTCACGGAGGATTCGGTCGATCTGGGCAGGGGACATCCGCACTGTCCGGCAAACCAGCCGTGCCAGCCATTCTTCCGGTGTTCCTTGCACTTGCTGCTTCCCGAGGTGTCCGCGCAACATCTGCTCTCTTGCTTTTGCTTCCGGCAAATCGATCCGCACGATTTCATCGAAACGCCCCGGCCGCAAAATGGCAGGATCGAGTACTTCCGGGCGGTTGGTTGCCGCTAAAACCAAGACGGGGGCATGATGGCTCGCAAAACCATCCATGCAGGTAAGAAGCTGGTTGAGAAATTTGATTCCTTGCCCATCCCCAGACGCTTCCCCTCGCCTTGCTGCAACCGCATCGATTTCATCGATAAAAATCACGCTCGGCGCATACTTGCGGGCAGCAGCAAAAAGCTTGCGAAGATGCTCCTCGGATTCTCCCATCCATTTGGAAAGCAGATCGCTTGCAGATAATGCATAAAAAACGCCTTTTGCCGCATTTGCGACGGCGCGCGCCAGATGGGTTTTGCCCGTCCCGCTAGGTCCCGCGAGCAAGATGCCGGATGGGGGCTTGACCCCAAAAGCCCGCAACCTCTCTGGTTCCCGCAAAAATAGCACCGCTTCCTTCAACCGTGCTTTTGCCCGTTCCAGCCCATACACATCGTCAAAAGTCACGGAAGGAATCGCCGCTGGCGCAACCCCTCCTGCGTCTTCGACAAGGGAAACCACTTGCGCCTCTTGCGGAGAATCCAGCAACAACGAAAATGCAACATTTCTGGCATTCGCCCCTTCCGCTTCCGCCAAAGATTTTTTCGCTCCTGCGGACGGCTTCCCCTGCTCTAGCCGGCAGATATGGCTAAACCGCACCCCGAGGCGTGAGCGTTCCCGTGCCAACATGACTTTTTCTTCCAAGATCCCCGCGATCATTTTTTTAAATCTCGCATCGAAGTCTCCTTTCAGCATGTCATCATTCTGGAGTTCCTCCCTCCGACCAAAGGGGAAGTAGCCCGCCACTTCCCCCTTTTTGATCAACCCCTCGATGTCAGACGAAGGCGAATCGCTTTGGCTCCCAAAGAAAAGAATCGGGAGGGACGGATGCTCTTCTTGTAGCCGACCCACCAAGGCAAGCCCCCGCTCCTTTCCTTCCGGTAAGGGGGCGATGTCTTGATCCAACATCACTAAATCCGAGGGAAATTTTGTTACGCCTTCGAGCAGTTCCGTCTCGCTGCCCGTGATGCGAAGAGAAATTTTTCCCGGATAGAGATCGCTAAGGAATGCATGCAAATCTTTGTCATTATCCCAAATCCAGACGGAGATACTCTGCTTCTGCCGCTGTTTTTCGCACCAATCTACAACCTCCTTCGAAGCTTGCACCGGAATGCGGAATTCGTCTGCCTGCGGCTTTTCCTGCCCGATTTGCTGGAGCAGGAGCATATTCCATTTTTCCGCCAGATTCCGGCACTCCATGACCAAGCGGCGCGGCGAGAGATTGGGTAAAAAAGAATACAGCAACGCCTCCGAAGCCGCAGCATCGAGCACGAAGGTCGGCGTAGCCGGTGTCGCCAAAGCCGCCACCTCTTTTTGTAGCAAACAACAGTAATCCCGGTGGATCAAATGACGGAATAACACCGCATAACCTTGCCGCAAACGCGAAAGAAACTCGGGGCTAAGGGCAGTTCCATCCGAGTTCCCCGTCACAGAATGCCGTTTTTTGGCAGTTCCCAAAAGGTCAAATAGCTCGTCACTGCTGAATTGTGCCCCCTGCACCCCATCCCGCTCCCTGCGGGCTTCGAGGGGTTCGAGCCCGAGGTTCGTGGTGATCACAAGGTAGCATTGGCGCAAATCGACCCGCTCGTCTTTGAATTTGTCGAGAAATTCGCCTTCTTCCATCACGGTGAGAAAAGATTGGATAACGGACGAGGACGCTTTTTCGATTTCATCCAAGACGATCACTTGGCACGGGTTCCCCGCATTCTTCCCCGATCCGCAAATGGCTTCGTGAAAACGCCCCGGACGGGCTTCTTTGTAGGAAGGATGAATGCCGAAAAGATCAAAAACACTTTCTTCACTAGCCGTTCCTTCCATGCTCACGACCAGCGTGCCGTATTCTTTCTGGTCGGTCTGGCTGAGTGCCTGCGCAAAGGATTTGGCTAGCAGGGTTTTTCCGACTCCGGGCGGTCCCATAAAAGTAAAAATCCCCTTGAGACCTTTTGTGCGCGGATACCAGAGCGAACGCCGATACCCAGCACACAGCATTTCGAGGGCATCGTCTTGCCCGATGACAGATTCTTGCAACAGGCGGAGCAACTTTTGGCTACGGGCATCCCCCATCCGCAGGCTTTCCACGGCATTGTCCGGCAACTCCTCCGAGCCCTCCGTCCTTTCCTCGGCACGGATCGTCGCTTGCCGCAAAGGAAAATTCGGAGTCCTCCGCTCTTTAAGATGTTCCGGTATTTTTTGCTGGTTGATTTTCCAAAAATCTTCCGTCGCCTCACAGGGAGTATCAAAAATTCCCCGAATGAAATCGGGAAATTCCGGCGGATCTTGGATGCGGCGGAGGTTGTTGTGGGTCTGTTTGAGAGCGGGGCCGAGCTGCATCCGGACGGCAGAGACATCCGGCCAGCCTTTTACCGCTGCCCTTTGGTTGACCGTTGCGCAATGCGACAAGCATCCCTCCGGCCACACGATGGCATCGAGTTGCAAATGTTCCTTCAGTAAATCCGTATATTTTCCCGCCTCACCATTTTGCGTGGAAAGATGGCAGAGGGCGGCAACTATTTCGGCTATATCAACGACATCCCGTGCAAGCAAGACACTCATCTGCTTGGCTTTCGTATAGACTTTGGTGATTTCACTTACGGGTTTAGATGTATTCATCTTCGATTTCGGATGCAGGTTCTTCAATGACCCACGGGTTGAACCGAATGGGATTTTTGCAGGCGGAGCATTCGTGGGA
>DYNR01000031.1:0-9290 GCA_020720945.1 Chthoniobacter flavus
AGCGGATGAAACCCCAGCGAGGGGATAGAGGCCAATAGACCAAAACCCCTCTACCCGCGACATTTTCTTCGGGAACGGTCCCCCAGTTCCTGCTGTCGCTCGAATGGAAACTGTTGTCGCCCAAGGCAAAATACTTGCGAGACGGGATGGTGAAAGTTTCGGAAGGGTTTCCGAGATAGGGGAAGGGGAAGCCCGACTCCAAGCCGTTGCTGTATCCTTTGTAACCGTTTTTGCAACTCATCACCCTGAGGAAAGGTTTTTGCCACGCGATTTTTCCGTTGACCAAAAGCAAAGGCGGGATGATTTGGAGAGTTTGTCCGGGTATTCCAGCAAGCCTTTTGATGTAGTGCTGGGAATCTACGCCTGGAGGTAGGGTCGCTTGGATCTTCCTGATTCCGAGGGTTTTGAAAACGAACACATCCCCTTGGAGGGGGCGGGTGAAATGGTAGCTGATTTTATCGACGAGGACTTGGTCGCCAGTTTCGATGCACCCTCGGGCGATGGTTTCCCCTTTTTTGTAAAGGCGGCCAGGGCGGACTCCGAAATCTTGGACGATTTGGGCGATGGGGGCAAAAACGGTGTAGGTTTCCTTCTCGCATTGGATCTTCGTAAAAACGAAAAAGTTCAACCAGGTTTCTTCACGGACGGAAACTACGGCATCGTCTTGGAGGCTTTTGGTTTCGATGTAGTTTTTCCCTAAGATGAAAAACTCCAAGAAGCGGACAACGGGGTTTGGGAAAGGCTCGTCGGACGGTTTTGCGATGATGCCGTTGAGGGTGGGTTGCATTGAACCGGTCGGGATTTTGAACGGTTGGACGAAGTAGGCACGGACGGCGGCGGCGACGACGATGGCGACGAGAAGGACTTCGCAATTTTCTTTCCAGCCTGCGTGTTTTTCTGGGGGGGCGGCGTGTCCCGCAATGGCATCCAAGGATTGCATGGACGCGAGAACTTCTTCTTTTTTTCCTTTGCGCAGGGCGGAGCGGAGGGCGAGAATCGCGTTTTCTAGCTCTTCCGATTTTTTGGGAGGCAGGAGGTCTTTCCGGTAGTGGTAGATTTTTTTTGCTGCCGAAAGCAGGTCTTGCGCGTCTTTGATGTAGCGTGGGGTGAAGAAAAAAAAGGCCATGGCAGGAGATTGCGGGTTGTGGGAATCGGGGAAAAATCAGGCGCTCTTGATGTTGTGGACGACGATTTCTGTTTCCTCGTTTTTTTGCGAAGATTCTTTGAGAGGTTTGGGGTAGGCGACACGGGTGTGGAGCATACTTTGGAGAGAGAAGAGGAAGCTTTCGGCGATTTGGTTGAGTTCGTTGAGGGTGAGGGGGGATTCGTCCAACTGTTTGTCGCTGATGCGGGCAGCGAAGATCGCGTCGATCATTTCTTTGATTTTTGTGACGGAGGGGCGGTCTAGGCTCCGGGAGGCACTTTCTACGGAATCCGCCAAACTGAGGATGGCGGTTTCTTTGGTGCGGGGGCGGGGGCCAGGGTAGAGGAAAGTAGAACGATCCACTTCCGGGATGTCGTCGGAGCGGAGGTTCATGATTTTGCTGCCCAGTTCGGCATCTTTTTTTTGGCTTAGGGCGCGCTGGTAAAAATACTCCAAGCGCGAGGTGCCGTGGTGTTCGCGGATGCCGTCGATGACGAGAGGGTTGAGGTGGTGTTTGATGGCGAGATCGACACCTTCTTTGACATGAGAGATGATGATGAGGGCGCTGAGGGTGGGGGTCAAGGCATCGTGGGGGTTTTCGCCTTGGCGGATATTTTCGGTGAAGTATTCGGGTTTGACGAGTTTGCCGATGTCGTGGAAGTAGGAGGAGACGCGGCAGATGGTGGGGTTTGCGCCGATTTTTTCGGCGGCGGCTTCGGCGAGGTTTGCGACGGCGAGGCTGTGATGGTAAGTGCCTGGTGCTTCCATGCTTAGGCGTTTGAGCAGGGGGTGGTTCAGGTCTGCCATTTCCAGCCAAGAAATATCGGTTGTGACACCGAAGACGCTTTCCAAAATGGGCAGCAGTCCGCTGACGAGCATTGCGGTGACGATGCCCGAACCGAAGGCGGCGAGGGATTGGATGGCGACCAATTTCCAGTTTGTATCAGCCGGAGAAGCCCACGAGATCGGCCCGATTTGCCCGAGCAAGCAGGCCAGCAAAAAGGTGGCGGCACCGACATAAATGCCGGCGCGGATCAGGCGTCCCCGGCGGCGGACTTGGAAAGTGGCATAGACGGCAACGAAGCCAGAAGTCAGGGAAATCAGCAAGAGAGCAGGGTCCATCGTCGGAGGCAAAAACGCCGCCCAGAGGCTACAAAAAACGGCGGCGTAGAGGCCGTGCTGTTTTCTGAATACGACGGAGAGCACCATGGGAGCCAGGGCGTAGGGGAGGAGAACCGGGATGAGGCGGGGGTCGATGCGCCCGTGCTCGCCTTGGAGCAAGAGAGCTTTGAAAGCTAAAATTTGGAAGAAGATCGAGCTTAGGAGGAGGGAAAGCCTTGCGTTGGAGAAGGCGGTTTGCGGGTGATTGATCCAGAGTTGTCCGGTGGCAGCTAGGAGAATCAGGAGGAATGCGAAGAAATTTTTGAAAGGGGCGGGCGAGTTGCCTGTGAAAGAGATGACGGCGAGGCCCGCGATGAAGAGGGCAAAGATGGAGGCGCGGCAAGCCCATCCCGACTGGATGGCGAGGCGGAATTGGCTTTCGTTCACGCGTCGCCGCGACTTGCGCGACGCTTTTTCTTTCGAGAGAAATTGTTTGATTAATTCGAACATGATCCGTTGGGTCGAGTTGAGAGAAAAGAGGGTTCGCCGGGTTGCTGTTGGGTTTCGTTTTTTTCTCTGTGGGCTTGGTAGGCTAGGATGATCGCTTGCACGAGGGGATGGCGCACGACATCCGATTCGTCGAAGTGGTGGAAGGCGATGCCTGGGACGGCATCGAGGGCGCAGGCGGCTTCGTCCAAGCCGCTGCGTTTGTTTCTGGGCAAATCGATTTGGGTGAGGTCGCCTGTGACGGCGCATTTCGAGTCGGAGCCGAGGCGGGTCAGGAACATGAACATTTGTTCGGCGGTGGTGTTTTGGGCTTCGTCTAAAATGACGAAAGAGCCCGAGAGGGTGCGCCCGCGCATATAGGCGAGGGGGGCGATTTCGATGATGCCTTTTTCGATGTAGCGGCGGGTTTCCTCCGGGTCCATCAAGTCGTTTAATGCGTCGTAGAGCGGGCGCAGATAGGGCAAGATTTTTTCCGTGAGGTCGCCGGGGAGGAAGCCGAGAGCTTCGCCCGCTTCGACGGCGGGGCGGGTCAGGATGATGCGTTTGACTTTTTCTTGTTTGAGGCATTCCACGGCCAACGCGACGGCGAGGAAGGTTTTTCCCGTTCCCGCGGGGCCGAGGCCAAAAGCGATGTCGTGGTTTCTAACCGCTTGGATATAAAGGCGTTGCCCTTCGGTTCTCGCGGAGACGGGGGGTTTGTTTTTCGAGTGGTAGATTTTTGTTTGGAGGAGGAGTGGCAAGTCGCAGGGGCGGCCTTCCGAGGCGGCGCGCAGGAGGTAGAGAAATTCTTGTTTGCGGATTTCCAAGCCGGCGGCAGAGGCGGCGGCGAGTTGGTCGAAAACCGTTTTTGCGGCGTGGGTCGTCTCGCCCTCCACGCGCAGCCACGCATCGCGTGCCGTGATGGTCACGGAAAGTGCCAGTTCCAGCTCCCGTAGCAACCGCTCGTCGTTTGCGAAAAGGGCGTGCAGGGCGCGGGCGTTTTCGGATTCGATCGTGAAAGAAACCATCAAAGAGGGCCAGAGGATTAAGCCCGGCGCGGGGGAGCCGGAAGGAGGCTAAAAAGGAGGCTAACGGAGGCCGTAAACCAACGCCCAGCGGGTTCTTTCCGAAGGGGATTTTTCCACTGTGACGATCGCCCAGTAAGCACCGGTTTGTTTCGGTTCCACGAAGGCTCCGCAGAAGCGGCCACGGTGCCAAAAATCCGCGTCCACGAGCTGCCCCTTCGGGTCGTAAACATGGACGGTGACCACGGCGTTTTTGATGTCCGTGCCGACGATGAACCAGTAAGAATTTCCTTTGAATAGCTGGGTGCGGACCGCTTTTTTATCGCCGAGACCCAAGTCGCCGCCCCAAGCGTCTTCGCGGAAAGTGAAGCCTTGTTTGACATACGGGGTGGCACCTTCGTAAGCGAACGAAAGGGCATCGTTGACAGTGGCGCAGACATCCGAGAGAGCCAAGGGAGCGAGAGCCACGGCGGCCAGCAAAAATTTTAGGAGAGGTTTCATCGGTTTTGTTGCGATATGGCCATCACGAGTTCCGAGCTGAGTTGGTTGATTTTTTTCACATCGTCTTGCGATATTTTCGTGCCGTCTTCGGTGCCTAGCAACGGGGAAATTTTAGGCAGAGTTTTGCGGATTTGCACGACTAAAGGATCCTTCTGCAATTTTTTCGGCATGGAGTCTAGGCGGCGGGAGAAAAACGAGACGAGGATGGGTTGGTGGAGGAGTTCGGCTTTGTCTTGGCGGAATTCTTGTCCGATGAGGGAAGTGAGGACTTGGGTCCCGCGGATCCAGCCACCCAGGCTGACTAGCTGGGCCAAGTCTTCGTCATCCAATTCCCGCATAGCACCTTTCACATCTTGGAGCGCGCCGTCAAACTCGCGTCGGACTTCGGACCAATTTCTTTTTTCCGCTTTGTCAACGATGCTTTTGCTGCGGGTGATGACGGCATCGCGGACATTGATGGCGCTGGCGAGGTTGAGGACATCTCTCCCGATTTCCTTTACGCGTTCGGCATCTTGGGCTTGGACGGCGATGAAGCCGTCGGCGATGACCGTGCCGAGGAGGAGTGCGACTTGGGCGCGGTTGCCGGTGTTTTTTCCGACGCTATCGCGGAGTTGGCCCCGCCAGTTCGGCGAACCCAATTTGTCCAAAACGATAAAAACTTCGCTGGGGACCGGGACGATTACATTATCGACGGAAGCCGCAGGGAAGTCCTGCAAATCAGCAGGTTGGGCGATCGTCGAAGTCAAACCGACGGTCGCCGCACAGAGGGCGAGGATTGTTTTTTTCATGGTGTGCATAAAAATTCTGCTTCGTTGCGAAAGGGTTTCGGGTTAAAGCTCGGTTGCTATATTGGAATGAATACGCAAAGATTACAACAAGTTCTTGCAGAAGCTTCGACAAAGTCGGTCGCTGTCATCGGCGATGTCATGCTCGATCGTTTTATTTACGGGAAGGTTTCGCGCATATCGCCAGAGGCACCCGTGCCCGTGGTCGAGGTGACAAAGGAAACGCATTATCCCGGAGGGGCCGCCAATGTGGCCCGCAACTTGCGCCCGTTTTGCAGGGAGGTTTTTATTTGTGGGCTGACGGGAGAAGATACGCACGCCGCCGATTTGCGGGCGTTGATCGAAGCCGAAGCCGTTTCGCCCGAGCTTTTGATCGCGTCTTCCGAATTGACTACGACGGTCAAGACGCGGGTGATCGCCCGCCACCAGCAGGTCGTCCGGGTCGATAGGGAGAACAAAAAATCACCACCGCAAGCGATCTGGGAGCGGGCGTTGAAAACGCTGGAGGCGGCGGCGGACCGCATCGATGCGGTCATTGTGGAAGACTACGGGAAAGGCTTTCTTTCCCAGGAATTTTTGGACGGGGTGCTGGAAATTTTTCGCAAGCGGCGGGCGGTTGTCACGGTCGATCCGAATCCCGGGAACCCTTTGCAATGGAGGCCCGGCATCACTGCCATCAAACCCAACCGCAGCGAAGCGTTTGCTTCGGCGGGGGAACCCCCGTCCGAACCCGCCGATAACCCCTTGGAAGACTTGGCGTTATTGCGGGTCGGGGCGACGCTTTTGAAGCGTTGGGAGCCGGAGAGTTTGCTGGTCACTTTAGGGGAGCACGGGATGTTGCTTTTCGAGCGCGGGAAGGAACCCTACCACATCCCGACCAAAGCGCGGGAGGTCTTTGATGTTTCTGGCGCGGGAGATACGGCTATCGCGTTGTTCACGAGTGCTTTGGCTGCTGGTGCATCGTTTCAAGAAGCTGCCGAAATCTCCAATTTTGCCAGCGGGGTGGTGGTAGGGAAACTCGGGACGGCGACGCTATCGCCGCAGGAACTTTTGAAAAGCGTGGAGGCGTGATGGGCGCGGCAGACCTTGTTTTACCGGAAGATGCGAAGGCGCTTGCGCGGGCGTATCCGCTGTTGCTTTCTACGCGTAACCAACACAAAATCAAAGAGTTTTCCGAAATTTTAGGGGAGGCTTTTCCCGTTTGTGGGCTAGGGGTGATTCCCGGGTTCGGGGAGGTCGAGGAAAGCGGGGATTCTTTTGAGGCGAATGCGGCACTCAAAGCGCAGGCGGCATCGGTTTTGTATGACGGTGCGGTGATTGCGGACGATTCGGGGTTGGAGGTGGATGCGCTGGATGGTGCTCCCGGAGTTTATTCGGCGCGGTTTGCCGGAGAAGGAGCCAAGGACGGTGACAACAACCGTCTTTTGCTAGAAAAGCTCGCGGGAACTCCGGAAGGAGAGAGAACCGCGAGGTTCCGTTGCGTGATCGCATTGGCGGTGCGAGGGAAAGATGTCGCGTTTTTTGATGGGAGCATCGAGGGAAAAATCGCATTTTCGCCTGCGGGAAAAGGAGGATTTGGCTACGATCCTCTTTTCGTTCCCGCCGGATATACCCAGAGTTTTGCCGAGTTGGCGGCGGGGGTCAAAAACCAGATGAGCCACCGAGGACGGGCAGCAGAGAAGTTGCGGGCGTGGTTGGAATCGCGCGGTTCCTAACGGTCGTCCATCACGCCGACCGATTGGATTTTTTTTTCGCCCACTTCAAAAACTTCCTGGCTGACGGGGTGCGCCGTGGCCCGGTAATCGCTTAAAACTAGGGGGGCGAATTCGCCGATCCGCGTTGCCAGTTTCGGGAAAAGGTAAATGCGGAAGCGCGAGGGGACTACGGCATAAAACTCCGGGCCGAAGACGGATTCGTATTTTTTTTGCAGGGAAGGGGCAAAAAGGGCGGCGCAGGAGTCCATGGAACTCCCGTCCAAGACGGCGGCCAAAACGACATCGCGCTCGTCGCGGATCCAGCGCACCGGAAGGTCGGCGAGGATTTGGTCGGCCCGTTCGAGGGCGCGGGTAGCCCAGAGAGGGTCGTTTTTTTCCATCGCTGCAAGCTCTTCTACGGAAACGAGTTTCATTTCCTCCTCTTCCATTTTTGCGATGGTCTGGAGAGTGCGTTTGCTGCCTGCGACCGGGAAGGAGACGGCAGGCCAGAGGAAATCGGGTTCGGGGATAAAAATTGGGGTGGAGGGGGTGGCGGGAGATTCGCCGGCGGTGCTGGAAAGGGGTAAGCAGAAGAGAAGAAGGAGAAAATTGAAATTGTGGAGCAAAGAGCGTAAGGTCGTTTTCGTGATCACTTTTTTAGAAGGAATTTTAGTGGAGGCGTTGCCGACGCAGGTAGTAATCAATGTGCAAGGAGTGGGTTATCAGGTTTTGATTCCGCTTTCAAGCTACGACCGTTTGCCGCCCGTGGGAGCTTCGTTCCGTTTGTTGACGCATTTGGTCGTGCGAGAAGATGCCCATTTGCTTTACGGTTTTGCCACGAAAGAGGAAAGAGATTTGTTCCGTTTGTTGATCCATCATGTTTCCGGGGTCGGGCCCAAGATGGGGCTTTCTGTTTTGAGCGGCATGAGCGTTGTGATGTTTCAGGCGGCGGTGGTGAGGAACGATATCGCTTCGTTGTCGAAGATTAGCGGGGTGGGAAAAAAGACGGCCGAGCGGATTGTTGTGGAATTGAAAGATAAGGTGGGGGTCGCGGCGGAATGGGAGGCGGCGAGTGCGAAGAACGCCCCGAGCGAGGAAGATACAGTGTCGCACGATGCGGTTTTGGCATTGATGGCTCTCGGGTATAAGCAGGTTGAGGCGCACAAGGCGGTGAAAGCGGCGGCGGCGCATTTGCAGGGGAGGCTGACTTCCGAAGAGTTGATCCGCAACGCGCTGAAACTTTTGGCATGAGCGAGGAGAAAAAAATTGTGGGGGATGGCGAAGCTAGGTGCCGGCGGATTGCATCGGCGATGCCCGAAGGCGGGCTGTTTTCTGGTCTCTCTTGGCGGGTGGCAGCGGAGCCTTTCGTTTTGCCGGAAGGGCTTGCTGCCGATTTGGAAAAACTCGGCTACCGGTTGTGGAAGTTTTTGAGGGCGTGCGATTTGCTTTACACGCAGAGCGTCAAAGGGACGATGCCGCGGTGGGTCGCCGAGGTTTTGGATGCGGGTAAATCGCCCGAGGTTATCGGGCTTGGCAGGGATCGGGCGTTTCGGGGGCAATTGCCGGGGGTGATTCGCCCCGACATTATTCCGACGCCTGGCGGATACATTTTGAGCGAGATCGACAGCACGCCGGGGGGGATCGGGTTGACGGCATGGATGAACGAAGTTTACTCCCGCGAAGGCTGCCGAGTTTTCGGTGGGGAGGAGGGGATGCTCGACGGGTTCGCGTCCATTTTTTCCGGTCGTGGGACGATTTATGTCAGCGCGGAAGCTGCGACTTATCGGCCTGAAATGGAATGGGTTGCAGCGAGGTTGAGGGAGTCTGGGAGAGGCGATTTTTCCGTGGTGGGAGAAGGGTGCGAGATGCCTTGCGAGGGGACGCTTTACCGTTTTTTTGAAATGTTTGATTTGCCGAACCTCCCGGATGCCGGAGGGATTTTTTCGGCGGCGAGGGGAGGGGGTTTGACGGTGACAGCGCCGCCCAAGGCGTTTTTGGAGGAGAAGCTGTGGTTCGCGTTATTTTGGCTTAAGCCGCTGGAGGCGTTTTGGGTGAGGGAGCTAGGGGGTGGGGTGTTTCAAGAATTGCGTAAGTGCATCCCGCGCACTTGGTTGCTCGATCCTGCGCCGCTTCCTTACAATGGGGTTTACCCGTTTCTCGATATTCATTCTTGGGCGGAGCTAAAAAAGTTCAGCCAAAAGCAGAGGCGGTTGGCCATCAAGATCAGCGGGTATTCCGAGCTAGCGTGGGGGGCGCGTGGGGTGACATTGGGGCATGATATTTCTTCGGAAGAGTGGGGTGAGGCGATTGATCGGGCGCTGGATGCGTATCCGTCTCATCCGTTCATCCTCCAAGAGTTTCACCAGGGGGCACTGTTTGAAACCAGTTTCTTCGACCCGAAAACGGGCTTGCTTGGTTCGATGGAGGCCAGGGCGCGGATTTGTCCGTATTATTTTCAGAAGGACAATAAGTTGCGTTCGGGCGGGGCGCTTGCGACACTTTGTTCCGCCGAAAAAAAATTGATTCATGGGATGAGCGATGCAGTCCTTTGTCC
>DYNR01000031.1:9390-13953 GCA_020720945.1 Chthoniobacter flavus
GATATTTTTATGAGCGAGCATCAACCGCAACTGAACAAGGCATACGAACCGAATGGAGTAGAGGAAAAGTGGTATAAGCGATGGATTGCGGACGGATGTTTTTCCGCGGTTCCGGAGTCCGAAAAACCTGCGTTTTCTATCGTGATTCCGCCGCCCAATGTTACGGGGGTTTTGACTTTGGGCCATGTGCTTAATAATACCATCCAAGACATTCTTGCGCGCCGCGCTAGGCAGCAAGGGCACGAAGTCCTCTGGCTTCCGGGGACCGACCACGCAGGCATCGCCACCCAGACCGTCGTCGAGCGTCGTTTGCGAAAAGAGGAACGCAAAACGCGCCACGATTTTGGGCGCGATGCGTTCTTAAAAAAAGTTTGGGAATGGAAGGAGCACCACGGCGGCATCATCATCCAGCAACTTAAAAAACTGGGTTGCTCTTGCGACTGGGGGAGAGAGCGTTTTACGATGGATGCGGCTTATGCGCGCAAGGTGCAGGAGGTGTTTGTCGATCTCCACGCGAAGGGGTTGATTTACCGGGGCAAGAGGATGGTCAACTGGTGTCCGGTTTCTTTGACCGCGCTCAGCGACGAAGAGGTGATCCCCAAAAAACACAAAGGTTACCTTTACTATTTTCGGGTGGAGGTTGTCGAAAAGCCGGGGGTCTTTTTGGAGATTGCCACCACGCGTCCGGAGACGATCATGGGCGATACGGCCGTCGCGGTGAACCCGCAAGACCCTCGCTATAACAGCTTGATAGGCTTACATATACGCCGACCTCTTCCGATTGATATACCTGCGGAAATCCCGATCGTCGGCGATGCTGCCGTCGATTTTGAATTTGGAACCGGCGTGTTGAAAGTCACGCCTGCTCACGACAAAGTCGATTACGAAATCGGCCAGAGGCATGGGCTGCCTGTCATCGACATCATGAACCCCGATGGCACGCTCAACGAGTTTGCTGGGGAAGACTTCATGGGGCTTGACCGCTTCGAGGCGCGGGAAGAGGCGGTTGAAAAATTGCGGGAACTCGGTTTTCTCCTGAAAGAAGAACCTTACGAAAACAATGTCGGGTTCAGCGAGAGAGCCGATGTCCCGATCGAACCCCGCCTGAGCGAGCAGTGGTTCCTCCGTTATCCGAAAACCGCAGAGGCCCGCACTGCCGTCGCCGATGGCACGATTCGTTTTTTCCCTGAGCGGTGGGAAAAAGTTTACGATCACTGGTTGGAAAATATCCAGGACTGGTGCATTTCGCGACAGCTTTGGTGGGGGCACAGGATTCCCGTTTGGTATCGGGACATTGGGGAGAAAGAGCCGGAGACCCGCGTTTGCATCGAATCCCCAGGAGAAGGCTGGAGGCAGGACGAAGATGTGCTGGATACTTGGTTTTCCTCGTGGCTTTGGGCGCACGAAACCATGGACGATGCCACCAGGAAAAAATTCTATCCCACGAGCGTTTTGGTCACTGGGCCGGACATCATTTTCTTTTGGGTCGCCCGGATGATCATGGCGGGGTTGGAATACACGGGGTCAATCCCGTTTCGCTCCGTTTATTTCACGGGAATCATCCGTGACAAGCAGGGGCGCAAAATGTCCAAGTCTTTGGGCAACTCGCCAGATCCTCTGGATTTGATTGCGAAATACGGCGCCGATGCCCTGCGTTTTGGCCTATTGCGAATCGCTCCGCAAGGGCACGACATCCGTTTCGATGAATCCCAGGCCACCGAAGGCAGGAATTTTTGCAACAAGCTCTGGAACGCCTGCCGTTTCCGCGAGATGCATGGGCCAGTCAACCCAGAGGCAAATCCGGCGGAAAAGAAATTATCCCGTTTTGCCAAGGCGCTTCTTTCTCGTTTGGACGCGACGATTGAAAAAGTAGATGAAGCTTACAACGGATTCCGTTTCAACGAGATAGCGCAATCACTTTACGATTTTGTCTGGGGGGATTTCTGCGATCGTTTCATCGAAGTCGCCAAGGCCGACTTCCTTGGCGACGATGCGGAAAGGAAGGAAGGGACGCTTTGCGCCATGGATTACTGCATCCGCAGGATCCTCCAGCTTTTGCATCCTTACGCACCCTTTTTGACCGAAGAGCTATGGGGAGGTCTCGGTTTCGGGGACGGGGACATCCAGCGCGCGGGGTGGCCGAAAACCGGGGGATGGAAGGATTCCGTTTCGGAAGATTTCGCCGAGAAGTTTTTTTCTGCTGCCAGCGCGGCACGGAATCTCCGCGCCACTTATAACCTGGCAGCAAACAAAAAATTGCCGTGGCTTTTCCGTCCGTCTTCTGCGTCTGCCGCGGAGGAAACTTCTGTTTTGGCGATACTCATCCATGCGGAAGCGGTCGCTTTTCACGAGGGCGAACCGCCACGGGGCAGCGCGGTCGCCATCACGGACATCGGGGGGCTTTTTTTGCCTTTGCAGGGGCTGATCGACCCGTTGGCTGAACGCAACCGTATCGAGGCGGAAATTGTGAAGGTGGAAAAAGAAATCGCAAAAGTTGCGACCAAACTGGCGAGTGAAACTTTTGTGGCGAACGCACCGGCGGAGGTCGTCGAGGAGCATCACAAGCGGCAAAAAGATTGGCAGACCCGTTTGGGGGATTTGCTCAAAGCTCTCGCGGCTTTGGGCGATTGACCAAAACAAAAAAAATGGGCAACATCTGGGTTCTGTTTTTTGGTTCCGTTTTTGCCGGAGGGAAGACCCCTTCGCAAAAACGGAAAGCTGATTCAAAATAGACCCGCACGATTGTCGGGAAAGCAAAAAATTATTCCCGTGAAAGCAAAGCATTTTTTTTCGTTTCGCAGCTTTTTGAGTTGCCTGGTTTGTTACTCG
The DNA here is from genome assembly GCA_020720945.1 of Chthoniobacter flavus. Lineage (GTDB taxonomy): Bacteria > Verrucomicrobiota > Verrucomicrobiia > Chthoniobacterales > DYNR01 > DYNR01. The sequence continues at coordinate 12,220 of DYNR01000031.1, forward strand.
TTTTTTCCGATGTTCCTTTCGGGAGCCTCCGCTAAGCCGCCCCGTCCGACCCCGACCCCGCAAACCATGGAAGATCGCTTGTCGCGTCCCGATTTCAACAAAAAAGTTTCTTTTGACGGGCGCAAGGTCGAGGGGGCGAAGAGCTTCGAGGCGAAGGCGTTTGAAAACAGTAAGACCTTTGCTACCAAGGAGTTCGATACGCGCTCCTTCACCACAAAAACCGCCGAAACCAAACGGGCGACCCAGTTCGAGGACAAAAAAGCACCGGTCAAGACAGCGGAATTCAAGAATCGCCAATACGATGCGAAAGCTTCTCCCGACTCCCAAAAAGCACCCTTCGCGGCACCCGCTTCCTCCGATGCGAAGAAGAGCAACTCTTACAACTCCAAGGAGTTCCAAACCCGGCAAGCGGTTTTTGAAGGGACGAACCAAAAAAACCTCGACAAAAAAGAGCCTCTAACTACGGATGAGGTGAAACAGATTTTGAACAAAAAATGACAACTATGCCTGCGCCGATTCCGTCTTCTCAGCAACTGGAACTTTTAATCAAGGGGTGCGCCCAAGTCACGACCCGTGAAGAGCTTGCAGCAAAGCTGGCTTTGGGGCGTCCGCTGCGCGTCAAGATGGGGGTTGATCCTACTGCGCCAGATATCCATTTCGGGCATACTGTCGGTCTGGCCAAACTCCGCCAGTTTCAAGATCTCGGGCACCAGGCCGTGCTGATTATCGGAGATTTCACTGCTATGATTGGCGATCCGAGCGGGCGGTCTGTCACCCGTCCCCAGCTAACTCGCGATGAAGTTTTGGCAAACGCCGCCACTTACCAAGAGCAGGCGTTCAAGGTTTTGGATCGCGAAAAAACGGAAGTGGTTTTCAACGGGGAGTGGTTTCGTAAAATGAATTACGAGGAGGTCATTCGTTTGAATAGCCGGGTGACTTTGCAGCAGATGTTGCAGCGGGAAGATTTTCGCGAGCGGATGGAAAATTCCCAACCCGTTCGTGCCCACGAACTTCAATACCCGATCATGCAGGGTTGGGATTCGGTTGTAGTCCGTGCGGACATTGAGCTTGGTGGGACAGACCAGCTTTTTAATGTCATGGTGGGCAGGGACTTGCAGGCGGAAGAAGGCCAGTCGCGCCAAGTCGCGATGCTTCTTCCGATTTTGGAAGGAACTTGCGGGACCAACAAAATGAGCAAGAGTTTGGGCAATGCGATCGGTGTGACGGAGTCCCCATCTTCGATGTTCGGAAAAATCATGAGCATCCCCGATGAAGTGATGACGAAATATTACGAGTTGCTTTTGAACCGCATTCCGGAAGAGGGGGCGCACCCGATGGATCAAAAGAAGCGGTTGGCTTGTGCTTTGGTGGAGCGTTTTCACGGTGGGCAGGAAGCCAAAGTTGCGCTTGAAGATTTTACGCAGCGTTTTAGCAACCGCGATCTCGGGGCAGTCGATCTCCCCATTTTGAAACTTGAGGCGGCTTTTCCGCGAGACTTGCTTTCTGTGGTTGCGAATGCCTATGCGCAGTGTTTCGGCATCACCCGTTCTCGTAGTGAGATTCGCAGGTTGATTGAGCAGGGTAGCGTCCAGTGGAACGGCGAGAAAAACAGCGACCCGAAATGGCAGATCCCCGAAAACTTATCGGGGATTCTCAAGCTCGACAAGACCCGTGCCGTGCGGATTTAGCCCAGATTTCTGGTCGGGAGGGTGGCTTCTTTCGAGAAACGGGGGG
>DYNR01000521.1 GCA_020720945.1 Chthoniobacter flavus
TTTCCTTCTTTTGTCGGCTTCCATTCCGGCTCTCGCTCTCCCACCAAAAAATTTTGGTAACGAGACAGCAAAAACAAAAAATCGGATACCCGGTTGAGAAAAATCAACGCCCCCCGATTCACTTCTGCGGAACGGGATGCCAAAAATGCCGCCCGTTCCGCCCGCCTGCAAACCGTCCTCGCCAACTGCAAATACGAAGCACCCAAATTCCCCCCTGGCAAAATAAAAGCCCGCAACTCCGGAAGCTCTCTCGTCAAAACATCCATCTCGTCTTCCATCGCCCGCACCTCTTCTTCCCCCATTCTACGGACGCTCCCCCCTGCTCCCCCTGCTCCTAATGGCGTCGCCAAATCTGCGCCCAACTCAAAACACAACGACTGCAATTTCCTGACCGCCAAAACCACGGGTTTTGCAAGCCCATGTGCCAACGCCACCCCCAACACGGCGGTCAATTCGTCCACTGTCCCGTAAGCTTCCACCAACGGATCTGCTTTGAAAACCCGCTGCCCCGAAAAAAGCCCCGTCTCTCCCTCATCTCCCGTTTTTGTATAAATCTTCATGGCTTCACCCCAAATCCTCTACCAACCCGACACGACGGGTAATCAATGCTCTCCGATCTCTCTTCCCGCCAACTTTCGCTCGCGAACAAATACCCCCAATTGCACAGCAAAAACACCAAAATCCCCCACCGCAAAAGCCGTTGATGCCGAAAGGAAATCTCGTAAGCACCAAGCGGTGGAACCCACCGAAACACCGCCGCCACGCAATATAACCAAAACAACGAAAGCGCAAACGGGGCAAGCAAGGCAAGTGGGTTGAAACAGAATGCGTCAACCCACTCCCCGCGCAAAAAAAGGAGCGTCCCCCGACTCATCCCGCAAGTCAAACAAGGAAACCCCGTGAGCGAATGAAAAACACAACGGGGGGCGGGAAGCCCAAGCCACAGCCATGTGCCAGCAAGCAACACGACCGCCGGAACCATCCCAGCCCACACCGCCTCCAAAATAACGGGAGGTCGCTCCCCTTTTTTCACCCCGCAAAGGAGGACGCTAA
>DYNR01000259.1 GCA_020720945.1 Chthoniobacter flavus
AAATTGCGACGCAAGGGCGGGGGAATGAATTCCCCCGTCCAGAGCGGCGATAAATCGCACGCACTCCGAAAATTAAGCTCCTCAAGAAGAACGGAACTGAATTCAGGTCAAATGCCACCCATTTTTTGGAAGGCGGCTTTTTGTTCCAGAGTCAGAGATTTTTCGAGTTTTATCGATTGTTTTAAGCGGTATGCCCGGAGTTCGTTCATGCGTGTGGCGGGCGTGATTTTCCCGTCGAGCACTTTTTTGCTCAACTTGGCGTTAAGAGCTTCGGTTTTTGCTGCGACTACCGCAATTTGTTGTTTTTGGCTTTCGGTCAATCCTAGTTTTTGCTGGGTGGCGGGATCATGGAGCACCCAAGGGCCGAGCATTTTGAACTGGACTTTTGTCAGCGCTGCCCGCTGGGAGGGGGTGAGGACAGCGAGTGATTTCGCATCGAATTTTTCGGTCGTTTTGGCTAGAGCTTTTGCCGACTCCGCATCGACTTTTGCGAGGAGAGGTTGGGATGCCAAACGGTATTCTGACCGCAGGCGGTCGAGTTCTTTGCATTGTTTGGGCGACAATGCCAATTCCGTGCGGACATTGACACCGCCGAGCAGAAGAGTTTCCGAGCCAGGGAGATCCGCTTGCGCCGCCCCAGAAGAAAGGGCGGCGGTGGCGAGGACGCAAAGGATGAATTTTTTCATAAAGCTCAAGCTAATGCGCCGGCTACGATTTTGTCGAGTTTGACGATGTCGATGCCGAACTGGCGGATTCCGTCCGCGAGTTTGGTTGTAGCCATGGCATCCTCGTTCATTTTCCAGCGGAAGCATTTTTCGCAAAGATCCACCTTCGAAATATCGTTTTGTTTCGCGCCTTCGACGGAGAGTTTGCGGGAAATGGGAGCGTCCGAGTTTTTCAGTTCTTCGAGCAAGTTTGGGCTGATGGTCAGCAAATCGCAGCCAGCCAATTCGATGATTTCACCGACATTGCGGAAGCTTGCCCCCATGACTTGGGTTTCGTAGCCGAACTTTTTGTAGTAGTTGTAAATCGTGTTTACCGATTGCACGCCAGGGTCTTCTGCTCCTTGGTAGTTTTGGCCTGTAACCGATTTGTAGTAATCGAAGATCCGGCCGACAAAGGGGGAAATGAGGCGCACGCCCGCTTGCGCACAAGCGATGGCTTGGGTCAAAGAAAACAGGAGAGTCAAGTTGCAGTGGATGCCCTCTTTTTCCACGATTTCCGCGGCTTTGATGCCTTCCCAAGTGGAAGCGATTTTAATCAAAACCCTTTCCCTCGATACCCCTTTGGCCTCGTATGCGGCGATCAGTTTGCGGGCTTTTTCCACGGTGGCTTCCACATCAAAAGAAAGGCGCGCATCGACTTCGGTAGAGACTCGTCCGGGGACGATTTGCAGTATTTTAGTCCCGAACGCAATGAGGAGGTCGTCGATGATTTGGTCGCGGAGGGCGCAACCGGACAGGGTGGAGTTTTTATTTTCGGCGATCGCTTGTTCCAGCAAAGGTTTGTATTCGGGTTGCTGGACAGCTTTGAAAATCAAGGTCGGGTTCGTCGTTGCGTCTTGCGGAGAAAATTGTTTGATGGATTCGAAGTCTCCGGTGTCGGCAACGACGGTGGTGAATTGTTTGAGTTGGTCGAGTTGGTTCATAAGATGAGAGTTTGGGTGTGGTGGTTGGGCGGACATTATTGCCCGAATGGGGGAGCGAAAGCAACCAGGAACCTTCGCAGTTTTCCTGTCCGAAAAGCGGGTGTTTGCATCCGGGTTTTGGCAGGTTTCATGCGGGGGTTTCGGTGCCCGATGCGAGGTTGTTTTTTTCGGTTTTTTGGAGCCAGATTTGCCGCAGGCATTCTTGGAGAGATTGGGCGCGGAGGGGTTTGGAAAGAAACTCGTCCATGCCGGCTTTGGCGGTTGCTTCTTGGTCGCTGTCCAAAACATTTGCGGTGACTGCAATAATCCGAGCCCTGCCTTTGCATTTGCCGGAAGCCTCCAGTTCGCGGATCAATCTTGTTGCGCTAAGACCATCCATTTCAGGCATTTGGCAATCCATCAAGATCACATCGTAAGGGCGGCGGCGCACGGCGTCCACGGCTTCGATGCCGTTGGAAACCATTTCGGGGCTGTAACCCAGGCGTTTGAGAATAACGCTTACGAGCATCTGGTTGACGGGGTTATCTTCGGCGACAAGGATGCTGAGGGGGTATTTCGATGCCATTTCCGAATCCGCTTGGGAAGAGCCGATTTGCGCCTTCTTTTTGATGGAGGTTTTTTGGAGGGCATCGGCGAGGCATTGGCGGAGGAGGGAAGGTTTGATGGGTTTGCTGATTTGGGCGGCAAAAAGGGAGTTGTCGGGCTGCATCCCTGCGGAGGAAAAAAGGATGAGAGGGAAAGTGGCGGCAGGGAAATCCGAGCGGATGCGGGTAGCGAGGTGGCAGCCGTCTTCGTCCTCCATGTGGAAGTCTAGGAGGGCGATGTCGATGTCCGTTTTTTGCGCCAGAAGAGCGGTGGCATTTTCACCGGAGGAGGCCAGGGAGACGGCCATTCCCCAGCGCTGGGCGTAGCGTCCGAGGATTTCGAGGTTGGTCGGGTTGTCGTCAACGATGAGGAGGTGTTTGCCGTCGAGTTTTCCGATTTCGTTTTCTGGGAGAACCGTTCCCGAGGTTGGGGCGGCTTCGCAGGGGAGAGTGAAGTGGAAGACGCTGCCTTTGCCCGGTTCGCTTTCCGCCCACATATCGCCCTCGCCCATCATTTGGACGAGTTTGCGGCTGATGGCTAGACCGAGACCCGTGCCGCCGTATTTTCGGGTCGTGCTCGCATCGGCTTGGACGAAAGGCTGGAAAAGTTTTTGGAGGCGGTCGGGCGGGATTCCGATGCCGGTGTCGCGCACGCTGAAGTGGAGCTGGATTTTTTTATCGGGGTAAGACTCCGATTTGACCCGGATTTCCACTTCGCCATGGTCGGTAAATTTTACGGCGTTGCCGACGAGGTTGACCAAGATTTGGCGCAGGCGGGTCGAGTCGCCCCAGATCGCGGCGGGGACCCCGTCTTCGATGAAGTAGATGAGGTCGATTTTCTTTTGGAAGGCTTGGGTCGCGAGCAGGTCGAGTGCATCCTCGATGCAGCGGCTCAGATCGACGGGAGCTTTTTCAAACTCGAGTTTGCCGCTTTCGATTTTCGAGAAATCCAAGATGTCGTTGATGAGGGCGAGGAGGGTGTCCGCACTGGTGCGGACGGTGCGGGCAAAGCGTGTTTGTTCTTCGTCCAGAGGGGTTTCCAAGAGCAGTCCGGTGAAGCCGATGACACCGTTGAGGGGGGTGCGGATCTCGTGGCTCATCATGGCCAAGAAAGAGCTTTTTGCTTGGTTGGCATCTTCGGCTTCGCGGGCGGCGTCTTCGGCGCGGACGATGGCGGAGCGGAGGTTTTCGTTGCTTTCTTGGAGCTGTTGTTTTGCGACGACCAAGCCTCGTTGGGATTCCATCAGAGGGCCGATATCCACGAAAGAAGCGATGCGGTAATTTTTGTTATTGATTTCGACATCCGCCGTGTTGAGAAAGATTTCCACGGGGTTGCCGTCCTTGGTTTTTAAGTAAGAATGGGA
>DYNR01000032.1:0-1532 GCA_020720945.1 Chthoniobacter flavus
GTTTGGAGAGGCCAAGGGGAGAGGGGGGAGGGATTGCAGATTGGAGATTGCAGATTGGAGATTGGGGGATTGGAAGCAGAGAGGTTGGGAGGCTCAGAGGGGGCGGGGGGGTTTGAGATTGGGGCAGAGGTGGTGACTGGGGGTTGGAGGGGAGTGCCGCAATGAGGGCAAAACTTGCTGGTGGGCTTGACGGGATGCAGGCACTTTGGACATTGGGGAGGGGGAGGGACGACCGGGGGTTGTTCTGGTGGTTGCTCTAGCTGTTTGCTGCCACAATGGGCACAAAATTTAGCACTGTTCTTTACAGGCTGCGAACAGGAATGACAAGGGTGCGTGGGTTGCTGGGACATGGCAGAACTAATTGAACCCTGCGCCATGAGTGGTGGCGAGGGTTGGTTGTTTGAGAGGATTGGAACGACCGTGTTTTTTGAAATGTGCGGCGGCTGCCGGTGTGACGCAAACAATTCCCGCGAGGGTTCCCATCCAAATGACCCCGTTGGCATCTTGGTAAAAAGAGGTGACTTCAGTCGAAGGGAAACCGTCTTCTTTTGAAAAAAGGCGGACGGAGTTGTTTGAGCAAACGGCGAGAGCTTGGTTTTCAAAACCGAACCAGAGGTCGCCCTCGCGGTCGCGGAAGACGGAGCGGACATGGTCTTCGGGGAGCCCGTTTTTGCTGTTCCAAATAGCGTGGATTTTCCATGCGCCGTTTTCTTTTTTCCAAGAACAGGCGGCACCTTTTTCAAAAAAACCGCCGACGCTCCAAACGGTATCGCTATTTTCTAGGGTGATTTGGTTGACGAAGGGATGGGGGAGTCCGTCAGCAATGGAAAAAATCGTGGATGTCAGAGAGGGGGTGATGATGGTGAGCCCGCCGGCGGGGTCGGAGATGGAACCTGCCCAGAGGGAACCGTCCGGACTAATTGCGAGAGCGTTGACGATGGGACTGGACAGGGGGGCGGGGCATGGGGAAAAAGTATTTTCGGAGAAGGAGCAAAGCCCGTTTGCGGTTCCGATCCAAAGGGTGGAGTTGGGAGCGATAGCGAGAGCGTTCACGCGTTTGGAAGGCAGGCCATCCGAGGGGGTGAACGAGGTTTCGCCTGAAGGGGTTTTGAGGGTCAGCCCCGACTCGTGGGCGATCCAGAGAGAGTTTGCGGGAGCGGGAGCCAGAGCGCGGATTCGGTCGAGTTTTCCTGATTGATTCCACGACCAGAGGAAAGAGCGGGAAGAGGTGTCAAAAGCGTGGAGTCCTGTTTTTGAGCCGACATAAAGAGTGGTATCGATTGCTTGGAGGGCGAGAACGCTGCCAGGTTGGGGGAAGCAAATCCAACCTGTTGGGAGCGAAGAGGAGGAGGGAGGAGGGGCAGGGCGAAGGAGGATCCACCCTGCCAAGAAGAGGATTGTCCCGATTGCTAGGATTTTTGGGAGATGGTTTTTCATTCGGGGGAGTAGCCGGAAGAAGCTCCTGATGGGCGGGATGTCATTTGGTCGGGATTGGACGGGGCGGACGGGGCAGGAGCGGAAGGTGCATTTGG
>DYNR01000032.1:1632-7057 GCA_020720945.1 Chthoniobacter flavus
GGTGCCGAAGGCGCGGAAGAGGAGGGTGCATTTGGTGCATTTGGTGCGTTTGGCGTGGAAGTCGGAGCGGAGGAGGAACCGGAGGAGCCAGAGGAATGGGAAGAAGAGCCGCTGCCGCCCCCCATGTAGTTCACAAAACTTTTGAGTTCATCGTATTTTTTCCCGAATTGGTCGCGCCAAGAAGCGGCTTTGTTTGAGTCTTGCACCGCCCATTCAAAAACATCGGCGACGGTTTTTGCCGCGACATCGAGGGCGGCGAGTTTTGCGGCTTCGGAAGCGGGGATATTTTGGTTTTTGTCGTCTTTATCGTAAATCCAGTGGACAAAGAATTTATAGACAAAGAACCACGAATAGATGGCCGCTTTGATTTTGATGGCACGGGCGGCGGCGGCAGGGCCTTCGAGTCCGGGGATTTCCCCTTTTCCTTCAAACCATTTTTCGCCTTGTCCCCAGAGAATATCGATGAGATCGGGGACAAAGTTGTCATACATTTCTTCCTTTGTTTTAGCCCAGGCTTCATCCCAAGGAGTGTATTTGCCCGCATCCCAGTCCGAAGCTAAGGCGAAGTTTCCTGCAAATTCGTTGGTGTATTTTTGGGCGTAGCCGGCGATGCTGCCGAGGAAGTCCGAAAGTTTTGGACTGTTGGTGGCGCGGGTGAGGAGGATTTCCACGAGTTTTGGGAAGACGGCTTCCGAGAGCCATTTCGCCCAGTCCGCAGTTTTTTCGCAGGCGGAAAAAACGGTGCCCAGAGAGCCGTAATTGTCGGCGATGGCTGCCCATGCGGCAGTGGCATCTTTGTAAAAATCCTTTCGCTTATTGAAAAGCATTTCCGGGTCGCGACGGGTATCGCCATCGATGGTTGCCCGGTATTTTTTGTGGATTTCCATCAGCTTTTCGAGCTGGTCGTCGGAGGTTTCCGAGACAAAGGAAGACCACCATTCCACGGCCCATTCCAGTTGCGATTGTTTCGACCGCATCGTCTGGATCGTGCTGTAAGGGACGAGAATCATTTCGTTGAGGGCATCGACGAAAAGTTTTCGTTCGGTGAAGTAGTCTTTTATTTGGGTGGAGACTTTGGTGGTCGGGAGGGAGAATTCCAGTTTGCGGGAAAAGTCCGTTTGGTTTTCGTTTTTTTGGATCGGGGCTTGGACTTCGATTTTTGCGGAGTGGGAAGAGCCGTCGCCAGGAATAAAGGTCGTTCCCTGAACGAGATAGACGGCGCGTTTTCCGAGTCCCGAGCCTTTGACTTTCGAGTAATTGATCTGGAGAGCGGCGCTGCGGAAAGCGCGGAGAGCGGCACCTTCGGCTTCGATGTTAGGAGAAAAGACGAGAGCTTTTGGGGCGAGTGCGGCTTCATCGACGGAGATGGTTCCCGGTTTTCCCTCCGTGCCTGGGGTGTATCGGATCACGGTCATTTCCACTTCTGCGGCGGTTTTTGCGTCGGCAGGAATTGTGACGGGGAGTTTTGAAAGAACGATGAGTCCGGGGCGGGTTACGCGAACGAGAAGAGGGAGTTCTTCGGTTTCCAATCCGCTTTTTTCCGTTGCGTAGAGGGCGAAAGAAACTTCTGCTGAGTCGAGGGAATCGGGGAGGGAGCCGAGGGAAATTTTGACCAAGAAGGAGGCGGGTTGCGGGGAGGAAAAGGAAGGTTCGGGGACGATGTCCAGAGAGCCAGAACGGTGTTCGATGTGGAGAGACCATTCTTCTTTTGGCATTGCGCCGAGGAGAGAAATTTTTACATCGGTCGATTCCAGAGAGTTGGGGATGAGGAAAGGGTTGGCGGGGTCAGCCGAGAGGGCGGGGGGAGGGAGGAGTTCGAGTTCTACGATTTTTTGGAGTAAGCCGCCCATGATTTTTCCTTCGATGCCGAGGGCGGCCGGGATTGTTTGCGAGACAGAGCCTGGTTCTGCGGTGGCCTGGACCCACCAACCCCTGTAATCCGCCGAATCGTCCGGTGCCGCGACGGCGAGGAAGTCCGCGTTTTTTCCGATTGGGCGGCAGGTGATTGTCGAGTTGAGGGCAGGGGAATCCGCGCTGGTAAAGCGGCAGTAAGCCGGCCATTCCAAGCGGGCGTAGAGGTAAATTTTGTCTGGGGGAGGGGTGTTGCCGTTTCTTCCTTTTGAGGGGGCGCGCAGCCATTTGCGTTCTAGGGGAGGGATGGTGAGTTCGCCGCCACCCACTTCGATTTGCGCGGTGGCGTGCCCGCGGACCGAACCGAGGGGGGAAGATGCGGACGCGTAGATGATGCCCGGAATTTTTCCTGGAGCGAAAGCGGCATCGGAGGGAGCAGAGCAAAGGACATCTGCGTGGCGGTAGATGCCCGCAGAAAAAAAGAGGTTGTCGGCGCGGAGAGAAAAACCCGTGGGGGCGGAGAAAGAAAAGTGGACGGTGGCGGCCATGCGGGAGACGGGCCATTTCGGGTCGTTGCTAGAAACGATGGCGTAGAACTGTTGCGGGGTGCGTCCGTCGGCGGGGATGAGCGAACCTCCTGTCGATTGGACACTTACGGAGTATTCGTAAGTTTTGTCGTCGATGGTTTGCCCTTTTGTTATGTCATCGCGGATTTCTAGGCCGTCGGTCGGAGGAGCAAGTGGGGGAGTCAATCCCGCAGCGGCAGCGGCGGCGGCAGCGGGGCCCAGACCGTTTGCGATCGCTTTGCCCGAGCCTTCCGAGTTCCACCATTTGATAAAATTTTCCCAAGTCAGGTCATTGCTTTGGGTCGCTTCATTCCAACCGCCATCATCGGCAAAAGCATCGGAGGGGCCAAGAGCCCAAGCCAAGCCTAGCCAGAAGGAAGAGGGGAGAGCCCAGGCCAAAAACGATTGCAGGGAAGGGAGGGGAGGAGGGGTGGCAGGAGGGGTGGCAGGAGGGGTGGAATTGGAAGGCGGGAGCCCCGATTTTTTTTTGTGAAAAAAGGCGAAGATCGCGCCGATGAGGCAGAGGGCGGCGAGGCGGGAGCGCCAGGCATCACTGGAGGATGTGGCGGCGGCGAGCGAAGCGGAGAAGGCAAAGGCGGGGACGAGAGCCGCAGAAAAGCTGTTGAGTTCCAGGCGGAAGCGGTCAAAAAAGAGCGAGGACGGGTGGGCGATTTTTGCGAAGGCGTAAGAGGCGAGAGTGCGGAGCAAAGTGCCAGGGTAGCCCGAACCCAAGAACAGCCAAGCCGCCGAAAAAGAGGCGCACGACTGCCAGTTCATCGCATAAAAACTGCTGGCCCAAAGGGCGGCGCCAAAGCCTAGGAGAAATCCGGCAGGCGAGGAAGAAACGCCGCGGAAGATCGCTTGGAACGATTGGAAAGGGGTGGAAAACAAAGCGGAGACCGAGCGGACGGGACCGCACCGAAAAACCGAAACGACAAACGACCAGAAGAGGGCGGAAGCCATGCCCCAAATCGCGAGAGATGAACCGCTATTTCCCGAAACATTGATCCATTGTCCTGTGGGGGTTGAAGGGTTGAAACCTTCGTTTTGGACGACGAGCAGATAGGTGTGGGCAGCCCATGTCGAAAGGAGGGTCAGGAGGACGACGGGGAGGCGGGTCAGGAGTTGTTTGGCGAGGGAAGAGAGAAGAGAATTCCAGAAGGAGGAGGAAGCGGGGGAAGTGGAGGGAATGGGAGGTTGAGCGGGGAGAGGAGGTGTTGGAATTGCGGGTTGCATTTTTTAGGAGTCCAAGAGTGGGCGAGGGGATCAGGCTTTGGCGGAAGCGAGGATGGGGGCGATGCGTTCGGCGGTTGCGATTTCGGATTCCGGGACGGGAATGAGGATTTCTGTTGTTTGGCGACCGCCTTTAACTGGGTAAGAATAAGCGAGTTGCATCCAGCGAAGGGATGGGTCTAGGTCGTCTTCCACGAGTTCCAGCGATTCGAAGCGAGAACCCATCGAGCCCCATGCGTGAAACTCCGGGCCGTAGAGAACGCAGTATTTTCCGATTTTGATTGCGGGTGTGCTGTTGAGGAGTTTGGAGCGGCGCAGACGGGGCGCGGAGAAGGCGCAAATCCCCGTGATGACCATTAGAAGAAGCATGACAGCGGCAACCCAGAGACCGGGTTCGGGATCGAAAATGAGAAAGCCGATGGCGGCAAGGATGCAAAAAAACCAAACGATCCCCATGAGGATTCGGTTGTTCGCTTTTTCGTTTTCAAACTGGCGTTCGATGATTTTGCGCCAGAGGTCGGGGGAGACCCCCCATTCCGCCAAAAAGCCCCCCTGTTTTTTCAAAAGTTTTGCGAGGGCGAGACCGCGGACGAAAAACATTCCCGAGGTAATCAGGGCTGTTAAAATGACGACGATGCTGATGAAGATGAGGGCGAACCCGCCGTTCATCATATCCCAGTCAGCCAGAGAAGGGAGGAAGCAGAGGAAGAAGAAAAAAACAGCGACGAACAGGCTGCGGCGGGCGATGGCGAATTCTTTGTTTTTCACGGTTGGGCTTGGGTGAGGGAAATGTTATCGAGGAAGAGGGGGGAGAGGTTTTTGGAAATTTGGAAAGAGACCGAGGTGATCGGGGAATCGAGGTCGTAAAAGACAAAGGAAAGGGGAGTCCATTGTTGGGGAGGGATGAAGGAGGTCGAGCGTTCCAGTTTTTGTTGGTTTTGGAGGGAGAGGGTTACTTTGAGGGTGATTTTTTCTGTCCAAGCAGATTTGGGAGCGGAAGGGTTCGGGGGTTGTTTGATTTGGAGGGAGACTTCGGCGGCGTTGGAGCGGGGGGAGAGGGAAAGCGGGAGGGAGAGAGGGGAAGAAGAAGAAATCGGGTAGGCCTGGTTGTTGGGTTCGTCGGGGACAGGGGATTGGGGCGGGAGGGAAGGTTTTTTTTGGTTGGAGGTAGCGGGGTTGGTTTGCGGGGGAGGGGTGGAGGATTTCCGGTTGATTTTTTGTTCGTTGAGAAAGACATCGAGAGGGACAAAGTCGCCAGAGATGGGTTCGAGGTAGCGGATCGCGCGCGAGTTTTTGTTGACTAGAAAGATGCCGATTCGGGGGCTGACATTGGGGTCGTAGCCGGAAGCGGGAGAATGGTTTTCGCGGATTTCGACCAAGAAAGAGTCGGGTTCGTCTTGGTCGTCTTGGTCGTCGTAGGCGAAGAGGGAAAGGGAGACCCCGCGAGGTTGGGAAGAGGACAGGGATTTGAACCAGGGTTGGGAGGCGATGTAATCTTCTGTGGCTTCGGGAGAGGTGAGTTTGACCTTTGCTTGGATCGAGGTTTTTTGGGTGGGGGTTGGCTCAGGGAGAAGGGGGGAGGAGGTTTTGGGGAGGATGGGATCGGGAGCGATGTCTGCGAAGATATTTTCGGCCTGGGGGGCGGGAGTGGAGGAGGTGGGGGTAGGGGAGGATTGGCGGATGATCACATACCAGACAATGCCGCCCCCGATGAGGATGGCGCAGATTGCAATGAGGATGGTGGCGAGAGCCAAAAGGAAGCAAGAGAGAACACG
>DYNR01000032.1:7157-13842 GCA_020720945.1 Chthoniobacter flavus
GGAGGGTTGGAGGGGTTCGTTTTTTGCGCCGCATTCTGGGCAGAAGAGAGCGTCTTTTTCGAGGGGATGGCCGCAGGATTCGCAGAAGAGGTTTTCCATTTTTTGATTTTCGAGAGTTGTTGCCTGAATCCTAAGCGGAAAGGGAGGTTTTGTTTAAGCAAAAAAACACCGCCCATCGGAAGACGGGCGGTGTTTGGTGTGAGCGGAAAAGCCGGATGCGCAAAAAAGGCGTTCCGGCGTAGCCCGATTGGGATTAGGCGGTCGGAACTTCCGAGATCGTTTTGAGGATTCTGCTGGCGATCTGGTAGGGATCCCCTTGAGAATTCGGGCGACGGTCTTCGAGGTAACCTTTGTAGCCGCTGTTCACGAAGCTGTGGGGGATGCGGATCGAGGAACCGCGGTCGGCCAGGCCGTAGGAGAACTTGTCGATCGACTGGGTTTCGTGCAACCCTGTGAGGCGCAAGTGGTTATCTGGACCATAGACGGCGATATGCTCGTCCATGTTCTTTTGGAACTGGGACATGAGTTTTTCGAAGTATTCCTTGCCGCCGACTTCGCGCATATAATCGGTCGAGAAGTTTGCGTGCATACCCGAGCCATTCCAGTCGCCGCGGATCGGTTTGCAGTGGAACTCCACATCGATCTGGTATTGTTCGCAGAGGCGGAGAAGGAGGTAGCGAGCCATCCAGACTTGGTCGGCGGCGGTTTTAGAACCTTTGCCGAAGATTTGGAATTCCCATTGCCCTTTTGCGACTTCCGCGTTGATGCCTTCGTGGTTGATGCCAGCGTCGAGGCAGAGGTCGAGGTGTTCTTCTACGATTTGGCGGGCGATGTCGCCGACATTTTTGTAGCCGACACCGGTGTAGTATTCGCCTTGTGGGGCGGGGTAACCTTCTTCGGGGAAGCCGATGGGCCTGCCGTTTTGGAAGAGGAAGTATTCTTGTTCGAAGCCGAACCAGGCACCGGCATCATCGAGGATGGTGGCGCGGGAGTTTGAAGGGTGGGGAGTCACGCCATCGGGCATCATGACTTCGCACATGACGAGGGCGCCGTTGATGCGAGTCACATCGGGATAGACGGCGACAGGTTTGAGCATACAGTCCGAGCTACGGCCTTCCGCTTGGCGGGTGGAGCTACCGTCGAAGCCCCACATGGGGAGTTGGTCGAGGGTAGGGAATTCATCGAAGTTTTCGATTTTGGTTTTGCTGCGCAGGTTCGGGACAGGAGTGTAGCCATCGAGCCACACATATTCGAGTTTGTATTTCGACATAATCTAAGGGTGGTTAGTTATAGGTTCTGATTTGGTTCTGATTTTGCTATATTGTTTTATTGGTGATGCCGTGCTGCGCCGCTGAACGAACTTGGTTTAGTTCGGGCGAAAGCGAAGAACGGACAGAGTGTTTGTAGCAGAAACGATGCCAACAGTATCAGGTTTTTTCTGGTTTGCGAAACAAAAAAAGCGTGGTAGATTCTGGGGATGGAAAGCATAAAAGACACGCGGCGGGCGATGGTTCGAATTGCTTATGATGGAACCGTTTACAAAAGTTTTCGGGGGCATCAGGCGGACTTGCGATTCAAGAACGAAGCCGAGGTTTTGCAGTATTTGGAAAAACGGGGGTGCCCGTTTGTGCCTAAGGTAATCCGGTGTGAAGAAGAAGAGTTGTTGTTAGTAACGACGAATTGCGGGCAGCGGGTCGAGAGGGTCGGAAAAGAAAAAATGGACGCTTTGCACGAAGAGTTGAGGGGTTACGGGGTCGAGCACGGGGACTGGGATAAGCGGAACATTACTTACTCGCAAAAGTTGGGGAGGTTTTGCGTGATCGATTTTGAGTTTGCGACGATTTTGGACGATTCGTGCCATCGGTCGCCCGTGCCGATGCCTGTGGGAGTTTGATAGTTATGGGAGAAGAAGAGCAGACGGCAGGCAGAGAGGGCGGCAAAGTCCAATGGTGGGGAATGACCCATTTGGGCAATGTGAGAAAAAACAACGAAGATGCCTTTTTGGTGATGACGATGGACGGGCATTCTTTTCATTATTTGGGGAAAGAAGGGGAAGGGGATTTTGCTGGGGGCGATTATATTTTTGCGGTGAGCGACGGGATGGGGGGGGCGAATGCGGGAGAGTTTGCCAGCAAGATCGTGGTAGAAAAAATCACCATGCTATTGCCGAAAGGGTTTCGGACGATGGCATCGGGGCTTTCGGCGGGGTTTGAAGATTTGTTTGAGGAGCTATACGGGGAGACGAATCGGGCGTTGAATTATTTGGGGAGCCAATACGAAGAGTGCGCGGGGATGGGGGCGACGCTCACGCTGGCATGGATTTTGCCGGGGTGGCTTTATTTTGCGCATATCGGGGATAGCCGACTGTATTATTTTCCGGCGGAGGGGGGAATCAAGCAACTGTCCGAGGACCATAGCCATGTGGGGTGGTTGCGGAGGACGGGAAAAATAACGGAGCGGGAAGCGCGGTCGCACCCGATGCGTTTTTCGGTCAACCGGGCGTTAGGTGCGGGGCATCAATTTTCTTCGCCGCAAGTGGGGGCGGTCGGCTACCAACCAGGAGACTATTTTTTGATTTGCTCTGACGGGGTGACGGATGGGTTGTGGGATCGCCAGTTGCTCCAACTTTTGCGTGAACCGGAAGAAGCGGAAAAAGGGGTGCCGCCAGCGCGGAGGTTGGTCGAAGGAGCTTTGAGCCGGAGTGGGAAAGACAACTTGACGGCGGTGGTTATCGGTTTTTGAAGGTGGGGAAGCGGGGAGGATGCAATTCATAACATCCTTTGAGAAAAGTGGTTAAAAGAATTTTGATGCCATCGTTTCCCGCCGAGATGCCGTCAAACAGGGACGAGTTTTTGGAAGCGTTCGATGCGGGTTGCGTTGCCTGATGAGGGATCGATGTCCACGATTGCGCCGCAGAGGCGGACGGGGCCCTTTGCGATCGGGTAGGAGACGGGGAGGGAGGTGAGGAATCGGGATAAAATGGCATTGGGGTCGCGTCCCAAAATCGAGAGGTCGGGGCCGCACATTCCCGCATCGCAGAGGAAAGCCGTGCCGTTTGGGAGGATGCGTTCGTCCGCTGTTTGGACATGGGTATGGGTGCCTACGACCGCAGAAACTTTTCCGTCGAGGAAGAAACCCATCGCGATTTTTTCGCTGGTGGTTTCGCCGTGGACATCCACGAAAATGACGGGAGTTTCTTGGCGGAGGAGGGCGACTTCTTTTTCGATGGCGAGGAAGGGGTTTTCCAGCGGAGGGTTCATGAAAGTGCGGGTTTGCACATTGATGACCCCGATTTTTCCTTTGGCGGTTTCTAGGACGATGCTGCCGCACCCTGGGGTTTCGGGCGGGTAGTTGAGGGGGCGAAGGACGCGGGGTTCCGTCGGGAGCCAGGGAGCCAAATCTTTTTGGTCCCAGACATGGTCGCCCGTCGTGATGACGGCGGCACCGCAGCGGAGCAAGTCGATGGCGATTTTTGGGGTGATGCCCCTGCCTCCCGCCGCATTTTCGCCGTTGACAACAACGAAATCCAAACAGAGTTCGGTTTTCAGGGAAGGGAGCGAGCGGATGACCGCCGTGCGACCCGGTTCCCCGACAACATCACCTAAAAATAATAGTCGAATCATGAGTGGTGTTAGGCTAATACGAGAGAAGCACAACGGTAAATATGAGATTTTTATTTTCGGCGTTTTTTTTCTTTTTTGTTTTTAGCCAAGGAGTTGCAAGTGCTCAGAAGTTGAGCCCACTGGCACCGCAACCCGATTGGAAGTCTTTGGAAGTTTATCAGGGGACGATTTCGCGGGAGGAATTTGTTGATTTGTTGGAGCGGGTTTATGCGCCTGGAGGGGCAGCGGCGAAGTGGGTTCGCGTGGGGAGCGATTCGGCGAGCATCGTAACGACCGAGGGGAAAGCACCGTGGGTGTTGCGTTTTTCTGGGGGGGGAGGCGAGGTGCCCGCAAGGAAATGGAGAGGGCGCCGGGAGATGCCGCCCGCAGTCGCGGGGAAACCGTTGGAAGGGGTGCGGATCGCGATTGATCCTGGTCACATTGGAGGGCAGTGGGCCAAGATGGAAGAGCGCTGGTTTCAATTCGAAGGAGGTCGCCCGGTGATCGAAGGAGACATGACTCTTTATGTCGCAAAGCTGATCAAATCCAAGTTGGAGAAGTTGGGGGCGATCGTCGAATTGACGCGGGGGACGGGCGAGCCTGTCACCTCGCAACGCCCGCAAGATTTGCAAAAAGCGGCGAAGCTTTTTTTGATTGGAAAGAAGGAGGCGGTGACGGCAGAAAAAATCCGCAAGGAAAGCGAGACGCTTTTTTACCGGGCAAGCGAGATTCGGGCCAGGGCGAAGAGGATCGAAAAATTCCGTCCCGACCTCGTGCTTTGCCTTCATTTTAACGCAGAAAGCTGGGGTGACGAAAACCATCCTAAGTTAGTGAAAGAAAATCACTTGCATTTTTTGGTATCGGGTTCGTTCGGGAAGGACGAGCTGGAGTATGAAGACCAGCGTTACGGGATGCTTTCGAAGTTGCTGGGAAGGGTTCACGGCGAAGAACTGGCGGTCAGCAAAGAAGTGGCGAAGGCGATGGCAGAAGGGACGGGGTTGCCTCCTTACGAATACAAGGGGGGCAAGGCGGTTGATGTCGGGGGAGGCTCTTACATCTGGGCGAGGAATTTGTTGGCGAATCGGGTCTTCGATTGCCCAGTGGTTTTTGCAGAACCGTATGTGATGAACAACCGGGAAGTTTATGCGCGGGTGCAAGCCAGGGATTACAAAGGGAAAAAGACGGTTTTTGGCAGGAAAGTTCCGAGCCTTTACCAGGAGTATGCCGATGGGGTCGTGGCGGGGTTGGTCGCCTATTATTCCCGGCGGTGACAGCGGGGTAGAAGGGGAATCCATGTGGAAAAAGCGAGAGACGATGGAGGCCGAAGAGCGGGCGGTATTGGCACCGTTTGCCGTGTGTTCCGCCGATTCCTTGGGGCGGGAAATCGCGGAAGAGCCCCACGCGTATCGCACTCATTTTCAGAGAGATCGGGCGAGAGTCATCCACAGTTCCGCGTTTCGCAGGCTCGACGGGAAGACGCAGGTATTTTTGAACGGGACAGGGGATCATTTTCGGACGCGGTTGACGCACACGATGGAGGTGGCATCGATTAGCAGGACTTTGGCGCGGGCACTTTCATTGAACGAAGATTTGGCGGAAACGGTGGCGTTGGCCCATGACTTGGGGCATCCGCCGTTTGGCCATGTCGGGGAGGAAGCGTTGGACGATTTGATGGAGGGGCACGGGGGGTTCGACCACAACGAGCAGAGTTTGCGGATGGTGAGCGGGTTGGAAGAGAAGTATCCAGATTTTCCGGGATTGAATTTGAGCTACGAAGTGTTGGAGGGTTTGAGAAAGCACGAGCGGCGGTTTGAGTCGCCGGGAGGCAGGGAATACAGGCATCCTTGCATTGAAGGGCAGGTGGCGGATTTGGCGGACGAGATCACCTATTACAGCCACGACCTCGACGACGGGTTGGAGTCTGGGCTTTTGCGTCCAGAGATGCTCGGGGGAATCGCGTTGTGGGCGGAGGCCATCGCGCAGGCCAAGAGAGAAATGGCGGGGTTGGAGCCAGTGCGGGATCGCGGCTATGTGATTCGCTGTCTGATTAACCGAGAAGTGGACGATGCGGTGATGGAGAGTGCGGGACGCATCGCGGAAGGGGGGGTGAAAAGTGTTTGGGACGCAAGGGATTGTGAAGGGAGTCTTGCTGGATTTTCCCGCGAAATCCATGAGAAGAACGCCGAGTTGAAGAGGCTTCTTTTTGCAAATTTATACCGGCATCCTGAAGTGCGCGGAGTTCACGAGCGGAATTGCGAGCTTTTGCGGAAGGCGTTTTTCCACTATATTCAGCAGCCTGAAAAAATGGGGGACCGGTTTTTTGCATTGGTGGGAAAGAACGGAAAAGAGCGGGCGGTTTGCGATTTTTTGGCATCGAAGACCGATCGGGCGCTCTTGCGGTGGCACCCTGGAGATTGAGGACGGCAGATCGGGGCGAGAAAGGGCATGGGGTTTATTGCCAGAGTTTTGTCGGGGGCAGAAAAACCCTTGCAAGCGGCGAAGAATAACGGCTATTAGGCAGGAATGATCCGACTTGTCGCCGTTTTGTTTTTTTCGGTTTTTGTTTTTTGCGGAGGAGCTTTTGCCGGTCAGGCGCCGTTGGGAAACCCTTACGATGTATTGTCAAAAGTTTTGCAACCCATTTTGGGCGTGTTCCTTGCGGGGGAAAAAACACCGGGGGGGGCGATGCGTTTGGAAGCGAAAGTCGAGGAGGTGCAAGGGCGGTTGCCGAAGCAATTCGCTGGTGCAGAGGTGAAGTTTTGGGCCCAATATCCCGACAAACTCAAAATGGTCGCACCGTTTGGCGGGGAGTCATTTACGGTAGTCCGCAACGGGAAAGAAGCTTGGGCCCAACCGGGAGACAGGATTGAATTTTTGCTCGGTCAGTTCCGACAGAACCCTCCCGCAACACCGGTTGGCGAGACTCCCTTTGCGCTGCCATTCAATGCGCAGCAAGCACTTTTTGCAATCATGCTTTTCAACATCCTCGACCGCGAAGTGGCGGAAGTCGAAGAAGTGGGAGGGGAAATGTGCAGGGTTTTGACGGTGGTGTTGCAACCCGAAGTAGGGAAGGCGGTCAAAGC
>DYNR01000522.1 GCA_020720945.1 Chthoniobacter flavus
TCGGTGGGGTCGGTCTGGAGATCGTAAAACTCTCCTTCTTGGGCGGCGGTTCCCGTAGCATCGATGTAGCGGGCGAATTTGTAGCGCTCATCCCGGATCATCTGGATGCGGTTGGCTCCATTGACCACGCCGTTCGGGTAGATCGCGGGGTTCCCTTCCTGCCCGATCCAAATGTCGTCGAAGGTAAACACGACATAACTTTGCACGGCGGCACCTGCTGGGTTGTCGAGCAACGACTTGTAGCTGATGCCCTTGAAGCCGAGCGAGCCCCATCCGGGCACTCCCAAATAATCGCAAAGCGTTGGTAGCCAATCGACATGCGAAACCAGGCGCGGGCATTCTTGGGCGGAACTCCAAACGCCCGGACACGACCACACCATCGGCACGCGGATGGTTTCCTCGTAACACATGAACATTTTTTGGCGCAACCCGCCGTGCGACAACCCCATTTCCCCGTGGTCGGCGGTGCGGACGATGACCGTGTTGTTTTTCATCGTCGGGTCGGCATCCAAGGCATCGAGCACCTGGCCGACCTGCGTATCGACCTTTTTGAGCAGGTTCCCGTAAAAATTTAAATACGCCTGCTTCTTGGTCAAGCTCGTCACATTGGTGTCGTTTCCTACAATTAAAATCCTATGGGATGGCTGTGTTTGTAAATGACATCGTAACCCGCCGCTTTCAAAACGGTGGCGAGGTTTGGCAAGGTCGGATCGAGGTGATGCTCAGTGCCTGCGAGCGACGATTCGCCTTCGGGCAAAGTGTTTAGCGAGTTGTGTTGCGCAGGAAATAACCCCGTGAAGAGCGAGTTCCGCGACGGGGTGCACATCGCGGTATTGATAAATGCGTTACTGAAATTGATGCCCTTGCTTTTCAGTCGTGCCATGTTGGGGAGGTGCGTATTTTCCCATCCCGACGGAAAAAATTTCGAGGGCTGCTCCTGGTCGCTGAGAATCAAAATCAGGTTCTTCGGGTTTGTCGCTGCACCGTCAGCTCTAGCATTTGTTGCTCCCACAAATTGGGCGATTACAGGGAACGCCGCTGCCGC
>DYNR01000260.1 GCA_020720945.1 Chthoniobacter flavus
AGTAATTGAAAATCAACGGAAAAGGCAAGAATCGCCCGGGCGGTTCTTGCCTTTTTTTTGCCAGCTTGGATTTTCCTGAAGCCGTTTTGTTTTGAGAGATTTGCTGTTCCGGTGTGCGTGGATTGCGCCTGCGGTGCTTTGGGTTTATGCGGGGTTTCAAAAAATTTCCGTCAACGCCCAGGTTGAGCTGTATTCTCGGGTGCTCGAAGTGTGGGGGTGGTTGTCGCCGTCCTTGTTGGGGAAGGTTATCCCGTGGGTTGGCTGGTTGGAAGTCGTTCTCGGCGTTGGGTTTTTGCCGTATTTTTCCCGCAAGCTCGCGGCGCTGGGCTCCCTTGTTTGCGTGGTTTTTTTTGCTGCGTTCCACTGGACGGCGTGGGTGAGGGGGGACGCGCGTTCGTGCGGGTGTTGGAGCGATGTGAGGGATTTGTCGCCGGAGGAGGTCGGCTGGCATTTTTTTTTGAGCTTGGCCGTTTTGTTTTTTTTGGCGGCTTGCGCGATCGTGGTTTTGTTGGGAGGGAGGTTTTTTAGGGAAAGGTAAAAAAACGCGGAGAAAAAAACTCAAGTTTTTCCGGAAGTTGCCGAAGTTGAACCCACAATCAAAAAATTATGGCAGGAATACAACTATCAGGGTTAGCGTCCGGTTTGGACTGGAAGAGTTTGGTCTCGCAGTTGATCGAGGTCCAGCGGACTCCGCAGACCCAGATGCGGAAGGAGCAAACGGCCAACACCAGCAAGTCTTCGGCGTTGGCGGATGTGAAGAATTTGCTCACGAGCTTCCAGACGAGCTTGAGTGCTTTGTCTTCGGAAGGCGGGTTCCAACAGCGCAAGACGACGCTCAGCGGTGCTTCGACGGGGTGGAGTGCGGAAGCTGAATCGGGGACTCCCATCGGTTCTTACGAGTTCAATGTCATCCAGACGGCGGCCAATGCGAAGCGTTTGGGGGGGAGCGATGTTTCTTCGGGCATCTCGGCGACCAACGATGTTTCCGGTTTGCTCGTGAGTGCGTTGCGGACGAACCAGACGGTCACTGCCGGGGAGTTCACGGTGAACGGAGCCAAGGTAACCGTCGCGACGACCGACACGCTAAAAGAGGTGTTTGACAAAATATCTACGGCGACGAGTGGGGCTGTAACCGCTTCTTACGACGCGACTTCTGATGCGGTCACACTTACCGGATCCGGGCCGATCACCTTGGGGAGCGCGGCGGATACCAGCAATTTTTTGGGGAACATGAAGCTGTTCAACAACGGGACAGACACCGTTTCCAGCAGCGGGCAACTCGGGGCGACCAAGCTGACCGTGCCGATCGCGCAGTCCGGGTTGAAGACGGCGGTCACGGGGGATGCTGGAGGGAATGGAACTTTCAAAATCAATGGGAAAGAAATCTCCTACAATGTCGACACCGACAGCATCCAGACGGTGCTCGGGCGGATCAATGCATCGGATGCCGGGGTTTCGGCTTCTTACGACTCTTCTTCAGACCGTTTTGTTTTGACGAACAAGACGGCGGGCGATGTCGGGATTTTTGTTGAGGAGAGCGGGTCTGGTTTTTTAGCAGGCACGGGATTGAATACGGCATCGAGCACTTTGCAATCTGGCAGGAACGCGGTTTTTACCATCAATGGCGGAGGGAATATCACGAGCACGAGCAACACGCTGGATGCTACGGCGCACGGGATTACGGGGTTGACGGTTACGGCGGGCAACACCGGGGCGCAGACGGTCAGTGTTGCTTCGGATACGAGCAACATCCGCACCAAGCTCGATGACATGATTGCCAAATACAACTCGGTGCAGACGGCTGTTGACAACTACACGAAAGTGACAGTCAGCGGATCGAAAGTGACTTCGGGGGTTTTGGCGGGCAACCGCGATGTTGCCGAGTTGTCCAGCAAGTTGCGGGCGATGGCTTTTTCTGCGTCTGGCGACACTTCGAGTTCCGTGCAGCGGTTGGCGGATATGGGGATTGATTTTTCTAGCACGGGATCGGGTCTGGCGATTCGTAGTGCGACAACATTGACGAGCAAACTCGCCGATGAACCTGGCGATGTCGAAGCCTTTTTTACGGATGCCACGACGGGGTTGGCGGCAAAGTTAAAGGATTTTATCGATGATCAAACCGCGACGACAGGTTTCATCGCGATGCAGACCGATAATTTAACGAAGAGGAACACGGCCATCGACAAGCAAATCGCAGACATGGAGCGGCAGTTGGAAATTCAAAAAACGATGATGGAATCGTCCTTCACAAAAATGGAAGAGTCCTCTTCGTATTACCAGCAACAAGGGGCACAACTCAGTAAGATGTTCAGTTCGTAGGGGTTACGAAGATGACGAAAAAACAAAAAAATTTATCTCCCAGTTAACGAAACACGCATAGAAAGTTAAGAATATGATAGCTGGATCTCAACCAATGATAGGCTCGCACAACAGTCAGCCCGTTGTGCAGTATAATCCCAGCCCGAATGTGCAGGCAAAAGCGTCGGCATTGACTGGCGAAGTTTTAGAATCGAAGCAAGTCCAACCGCAAGGTGCAGGCAAGTCGGAAGAAGTGCGCGAGAAGGATAGTCTCCGCGAGGCGGCGGTGGCGGTGCATTATGTTTTGCGCCCGGAAAAGCTGGATGAAGGTTCCAAGTTTTTGTCCAATCCTGATTGGCCACCACTGGATGCGCTCAACGGGGTCGCTTCAATTTTTATCGATGAATTTTTCTTGAACGGATCGAATAGCTGATGTAGCTTCGTTCTTTTCTTTAGGGAATCATCGGTATGGTACAAAGCAATCCTGCGCAACTTTATAAAAAAACGGCGGCGACGACGGCCTCTCCGGGGCACTTGGTGTTGATGCTTTACGATGGTTTGTTGCGGTTTTTGAATCAGGCGTTGGAAGGGATGGATAATCCCGATTTCATCCGTGCGCAGGAGATCAAGCATAACAACATTGTCCGGTCGCAGGCGATTTTGACGGAGTTGCAAGCGACTTTGAATTTTGAGAAGGGCGGGGAGCTTTCCGAGACTTTGTATCGGTTATACGATTACATGATGATGGAATTGCAAAAAGCCAATACGGAAGACTCGAAGGAAGCGATAGGAAATGTGATTCGGTTTGTTGGAGAGATTCGGGAATCGTGGGCGGAGATGTTGGCCAATCAAACCGGTGGGAGTTGAAGTTTTTTTCCAATGGGGAATCCGCCGGAAAATACAGTGGACAAGGTCGCTTTGTTGGTGGAGTGCTTTGAGAAAAATGTCGGGCTTGAGGAGTTTTATCTAAATTCCGAAGATCGGGATGGGTTGTTGGGGGTTCTCAAAGAGCAAGGGGATTTGATTCCTGTTTTGATTGATGCCATGGAGGGGATTGCATCAAACGACCCAAAGGGAATAGGGTATCGGGAAAGGGTGCTCGGTTTGATTGACAAGAGGCAAGAGTTGGAGCAACGCTTGCGGGGGCAGATGTTAGAAGTCAGCCAAGAGTTGGGCAAACTCCGTCAAGCGACCCAGCGGTTGAAAGTTTGGAGGAAAGCTTGGGTGACACCAGATGAACCAGTCCAGAACTCTTCATCGTTTTATGCTTGAGAGGGTAAG
>DYNR01000261.1 GCA_020720945.1 Chthoniobacter flavus
CTCGCCCGCTTCCTTTCCCCGGCGACCCTGGCTCTTGCCCTCATCGCCCTTTTCTGCGCCATCCTCCCAGAAATCGGAATCCTTTCCACCTTGCTGTCTCCCCGCGCGCTCCCTGCCGATTTCTCCCTTTTCTCTCCCCGCAACCTGACGGTCTTCGGAAACTCTGCCGCCCACTCTTTCGCCGTCGCTCTCTGCTCTTCTCTCCTCGGCTATGCCGCCGCCCTCGCATTGGCAGGAAAACGATTTTTGACGATCTGGCTTTTCTCCGCTCTCGCAGTTCCTTTCCCGCTGATGGGAACTTCTTGGACGATGGCTCTCCTCCGGATCGGCGGCGATTTTTCTCGCGGTTGGACGGGGGCATTCTTCGCTGAAACCTTGGCTTTTTTTCCTTTGGCAGTGGCAGCGGGCACCGCTTCTTTGTTCCTCTTGGATTTTCCTTCGCTGGAAACCGCTTCGGTTTTCCGCAATAAATTCTCGGTCTTTTGCCGCCTCATTCTCCCGCAATCTTCGCCCATGGTTTTCGCCGGTGGTCTGGTCATTTTTATTTTTTCTCTTTCGGATTTTTCGATCCCAGGACTCTTCGGTTGCCCGGTCTATTCGATGGAAATTTTTTCTGTTTACAGCGCGACAGGTTCCGCTCCCGCCGCATTTTTTCAATCCCTGCCCTTGCTGGCAATTTCTTTTGTCGCCGCCCCCCTCGCCTGCGCACCCTTTCTCCGCTTCTTGTCCGCCTCTCAAAAAACCTCTCCTCCTCCCACTGCCACCGCCCCCGCTTTTTCCGCCTTCGCCAAAATGGCCCTCTCCCTTTACCTCCTCTTTCCCGCAGCTTCCTTACTTTCAGAAATCTCTTCTTTCCAAGTAGTTATCCACTCTTTGAACCTCGCCAGCGAAGACTTCTTCCTCTCGGCTACCACTTCTTTTTTTTCTTCCTGCCTCTGCTTGCTTTCCCTTTTCCTCGCCCTGCATCTCCGCACCTCTCCGTGGGGGTGGCCCGCCATGGCAACCCTTTCCGCCCTATTTGCAATCCCTCCTTCTCTGACGGGAATCGGCATGCTTTCCGCCGCGCAATGGATGGGCTTGCGGCACTGGGAATGGACGGGGAACGCTTTGCCTCCACTGGCCTTGGCCGCCCGCTTTTTGCCCGCCGCAACCTGGATTTTTTTCGTCGCCCTCCATCGGACAAACACGGGAGAACTAGAAGCCGCTTCGGTTTTTCAAAAAAATAAATTCCGCGGGCTGGCTTCGGTTTTGCTACCCAGCATAAAAAAGCCAGCCATCGCGGCAACCCTGCTTTGCTTCACTCTCTCGATCGGAGAAATCGGAGCCTCTTTGCTAGTGGCGCAACCCGGAAACTCCCCGCTGATGGTCCGCATCTACAACCTCCTGCACTACGGTGCCGCAGGCGATGTCGCCGCCTTGCTCCTCTCGCTCCAACTCGCCGCCTGCTTGGCCGGATTTTTTCTTTCCTTCCTCTTCTCTTCCCATGCTCGCTCTCGTTGATGTCTCAAAAAATTTCGGAACCTCTTTCCGCCTCGCCCCGATTTCTTTCCGCATTGCCCCCCTGGAAACAGTCGCCCTTTGCGGCCCTTCGGGATGCGGGAAAACCACGGTTCTCCGCCTCTTGCTAGGCCTGGAACACCCGTCGGAAGGAAAAATTTATTTCAATGAAAAGCTCCTCTCCGACAACAAGTTAGTAATCCAACCAGACAAACGAAACATAGCGGCCGCCTTCCAGGAACCCCGCCTCTGGCAACAGTGGAGCGTCTCGGAAAATCTGCGCTTCGCCGCCGCATCCATCCCAAAAAAAGACCGCGCCACACACCTCCGCGCCGTCGCGGAATGGACGGGCATCTCCCCTCTGCTAGAAAAAAAAGCAAGCTGCCTTTCCGGAGGACAAGCCAAACGCGTCTCCTTCGCCCGCGCCCTTGCCGCAAAACGCCCCCTCCTCTTGCTGGACGAACCCTTCGCGCATCTGGATCCCCTTGCCTCCGAAGAACTTTTCCGCGCATTTCTCAAAGCAAAGAACTCCTGGGAATTTGCTGCGATCTGGGTTTCCCACGACGCCTCAGACCTCGAAAAATTGAACGCCCGCCGCATCGCCGTCACCCCAGCACAAACCCCGATTTCCGCAGATGAACCCTCCATTCTGCGCCCCGCCAATTAGTCGAAAAGAAACGGGCAGAAAAGCAATTTTGGGAATTGCAAAAAGTGGGCGGTGGGGGCATGAAGGGAGGAATTATGTTTAGCAGTTTATCAGAGAAACTCCAAGGGACCCTCAAGAACTTGCGGGGGCAGGGCAAAATTAGCGAGTCGAATATCTCCGCCGCACTTCGAGAAATTCGTATGGCGCTCCTGGAGGCGGATGTGCATTTTCAAGTCGCCAAGGATTTTATTTCCCGCGTCAAAGAAAAAGCCATGGGAGAAAGCGTCCTTTTGAGCGTTACCCCAGGGCAGCAAATCGTAAAAATTTTTCATGACGAACTGGCGGTGCTTCTCGGCGGCGGATCGTCGGAAATTGTTTTATCACCCCCCGGCTACATCCTGCTGGTAGGGCTTAATGGAGCGGGAAAAACCACCAGCGCGGCGAAACTCGCCCTCCACTTGAAAAAGCAGGGAAAATCACCCGCTCTCGTCGCTTGCGATCTGGTTCGTCCTGCCGCTATCGAGCAGTTGAGGGTTCTCGCAGAACAGACGGAAATTCCAGTTTTTTGCCCGCAACCCGGAGAAACGGATGTTTTGAAAGTGGCCGCGCAAGCCAAGGTTTGGGCGAAAGAAAACCGTTTTGACACCGTGGTTTTCGATACGGCGGGACGCCAGGAAGTGGACGAACCACTCGTGCAAGAACTCGCGAAATTAAAAGCGGAAGTTGCTCCTGGAGAGGTGCTTCTGGTTTGCGACGCAGCCACGGGGCAACAGGCTGTCAGCGTTGCCGAGCACTTCGGCTCCTCGGTCGGCGTGACAGGATTTATCCTCACGAAACTCGACGGCGACGCGCGGGGCGGCGCCGCTCTTTCTTTGCGGGAAGTCACCGGCCAACCAATCAAATTTGCGGGGACCGGAGAAAAGCCCGACCAGTTTGAACAGTTTCATCCGGAGAGAATGGCGGGGCGAATCCTCGGCATGGGCGATGTGATTTCTCTCGTTGAAAAAGCTGCGGCAGCCATCGACGAAAAAGATGCGGAGAGAATGCAAAAACGCCTCCTTTCTGCCTCGTTTGACCTCTGCGATTTTCTCGAACAGTTTCGGATGATGCGCAAACTCGGCCCGTTGGAAAATATTTTGGGGATGATTCCCGGCATGGGTGCCGCAGTCAAAAATGCTTCCGTAGATGAAAAACAAATCAAACGGATCGAAGCCATCGTTTTATCCATGACTTTGGAAGAACGCAAAAAACCCGATATGCTGAATGCCCGCCGCCGCCGCAGGGTGGCCGACGGTAGCGGTGTCACCGTGAGCGAAGTGAATAACCTCCTTTTGAAGTTTGCCCAGATGAAGAAGATGATGAAAAAAATGGGCAACTTGAAAAAAATGATGGCCGGTGCAAAAAACTCAGGGCTTTTCGGTTAAAG